>CBDUEE010000209.1:0-4880 GCA_965366105.1 uncultured Flavobacterium sp.
AATTTTTTATTGACACAATTTTTAATGAATAAGTAGAACAAACTTTTTTGATTTTAGATTTTTCACTCCTTTTTCTATAAATTATTATAAAGTTGAAGCCTTGAATTTAATTTATTCAAGGCTTTTTTAATTGTAAGTTCCTCTCTCGTAGTGTTTATAAAGGAAAATATTATAAAATCGAAAAAATAAAATTATGTTTTTTGTTGTTGAACTATTAATTAAAAATCAAGATACTGAATAATAACGCAATTATTTTAACATAATAGGCTTATAAATCATTTTAATTAAAATCATAATTTTAAAAAAGCTTCTTTCTTAACCTTATGTTAACTTTTTAAAGTAAAAATGTTATATTTTTGCCAAATATTATTAAACTTAATAAAAAACAAAAATGAAAAGGATTATTTTTATTTTAATTATTTTTTTATCAGCTGTTGGTTATTCGCAGGTCACAACCTCTGCAATTTCTGGCTCTGTTAGATCAAAATCAGGAGAAACTTTACCGGGAGCTTCAGTTGAGGTACGTCATAACCCTACTGGAACTAAGTATTTTTCAACTACAGATTATAATGGAGGATATGCAGTTCAAGGTATTAGACCAGGAGGACCTTACACGGTTAGAGTAACATACCTAGGATACAAAACAACTGAAATTACAGATATTAGTGCACCTTTGGGGAGTAGTTTAAATGTAAATGTTGTAGTTGAAGAAGAATCTAATGCTTTAAAAGAAGTAATTGTTTCTACAAAATCTAAGGGAAATTTCAATAAAGGACGAAATGGTGCTTCTCAGCAATTTTCTAATAGAGAATTAACTGCTGTGCCAATTACTGGTGCGCGTTCTATTAATTCTGTAACTAAATACAATGCCAATGCTGGTAGTAATGGTACATTTGGTGGGCAGGATTCAAGATTGAATAATTTTACAATTGATGGGTCAGTATTCAATAACGGTTTTGGTTTGGGTAATGAGTCTCAAGCTGGAGGTAGAACAGGATCAACTGCAATCTCATTAGATGCGATCGAACAATTACAAGTAAGTGTTGCTCCTTTCGATGTACGTCAGTCAGGATTTTTAGGATCCGGAATTAATGCTGTTACCAAAAGTGGAACAAATGAATTCGAAGGATCTGTTTATACTTCTTTTAGAAGTAATAAAAAAGATTTTATTGGTACAAAAGCTGGAAATAAAACTTTTACACCAGGAAAATTTGATGAAAAAGTAATTGGAGCCAGAATTGGAGCGCCTATCATTAAAAATAAATTATTTTTCTTTGGAAATTTTGAAACAATAGAAAATATTAGTCCTGCAACAACTTGGACTTCTACAGGATCTCCACAGCCAAGTGGACAAGTATCTGCACCTACTTTTGCAGAAATGCAAACACTTTCTAATTTCTTGAAAGATAAATTTAATTATACTACTGGACCATGGGAAAATTTTAATGCAGAAAAAATTTCGAAAAAATTTCTTGCTAGAATTGACTGGAATATCAATGATAAGAATCAATTAACAGTACGTTATGTTCATCACGATTCAAACAGTGATGAGTTAACTTCAAATTCTCCTTCATTGGGTAATGGAAATAGAAGTAGAAGTCCACTAGCAATGTCTTTCAAAAATAGTGGTTATGTTATACTTGATAACACAAGATCTGTAGTTTTAGAATTGAATAGTAAGTTAAGCAATTCTTGGAGTAATAACTTTATTGCAGGTTATGATAAACAAATTGAAGATAGAGCATTACAAGGTGGAGGTTTATTTCCAACTATTGATATAAAAAATGGTTCTAGTACTGCTATTTCAGCAGGTTTAGATCCTTTTACACAAGGAAACAAACTTAGTTATTCTACCTTGCACTTTACAAATAACTTGACAAAGACAATAGGAAAGCACTCATTATTATTTGGTGCTAATTACGAAAATTTTAAATCGAGTAATTTGTTCTTCTCAGGATCTAATGGTGTTTTTATCTTTAATTCATTAGCTGATTTTTATGCTGCTGCCAATCAATCTGCAGCTAATGGTAATGCTCCATCGACTACTGCACTTCCTGCACGTACCCAATTTAGATACTCGGCTTTACCAGGGGCATCTGAGCCATTGCAAATATTTAAGTCTAATAAGATTGATTTATATATGCAAGATGAAATAAAATTGAGTGATATATTCAAATTGACAGCAGGTCTTCGTGCCACAGCAGTTTCGTTTGCTAATACTGGACTTGAGAATCCTGTTGTAAATGGATTAACTTTTAATAATAATGAAAAGTTTAACACAGCTGATATGCCGTCAACTCAATATTTATTTGAACCAAGAGTTGGTTTTAACTTAGATTTGAATGGAGACGCCTCTACTTTAGTACGTGGAGGAAGTGGTGTATTTACAGGAAGAGCGCCATCAGTTTTCCTGTCAAATGCCATTGGAAATAACGGCGTGCTTACAGGTTTTGTAGACGCAAGTGGTACTTCAGTAGGCACAGGTGGATATGGATTTACACCAAATCCAAATGATTATTTTATTCCAGCAACACCAACATTGCCTAGTACAATTGAGTTAGCTTTTTCAGATAAAAAATTCAAATTTCCACAGGTTTGGAAAACAACAATAGCAGTTGATCAAAAATTACCTTTTGGTTTTGTAGGTACAGTTGAAGGGATTTTTCAAAAGAACATTAATGCTATCAATTATTATAATGCTAATTTTGAAGGGCCTGTTGGAACCTTTTCAGGGACGGATAATAGACCAAGATATGCTCGTAATGACAATGGTGTTCGTGTAAATGACAATGTTTCAAGTGCGGTAGTTTTGACTAATACTAATAAAGGAACATTTTATTCAACAACTTTTAAACTTGAATATCCATACAAAAACGGTCTTTGGGGATCTTTTGCATATACCTATTCAAATGCTACAGATTTAATGTCCGCTGGTTCTATTGCTTCAGGTTCTTGGACTGGTGCAAGATCTGTAAATGGAAATAATGATTTACCAGTTACATTGTCTAGCAATAATACACCACATAGGTTAGTTGGTCTTTTAGGATATAAAATTGTATATGGTAAGAATGTTGGAGCATCTACTTCTATTAATTTAGGATATATTGGAGAACAAGCTAGTCCATTTTCTTATGCTTATGGTGGAGACATGAATGGAGATCAGATTAGTAATAATGACTTAATTTACGTTCCGAAGAGTGCTAGTGAGGTTCGTTTTCAGCCACTTTCAGTAATTAATAATAGTGTTGCTACAATTTATACGGAAGCTCAACAACAAGCAGCTTACGATTCTTACATTGATCAAGATAAATATCTTTCTGGAAGAAGAGGACAATATGCTCAAAGAAATGGTGGAATTTTACCTATGTTGCATAGATTAGATTTATCTGCTACTCAAGATTTTTACATAACAATCGCTGGGAAAAAGAATAATTTTCAATTTAGAGCTGATATTTTAAACTTTACGAATTTTATAAATAAAGATTGGGGAGTATCACAAAGAGTAGTAAATTCAAATATTTTAAATTATAGAACAACTACTGGTAATGTTCCTTTTTTCCAATTAGCGACTCAAACGCAAGATGATGGAACTAAAGTATTAATTAAAGATACTTTCCAGAAAAATGCATCAAGTTTTGATGTTTGGCAAGCGCAATTCACATTAAGATATATTTTTGGGAAATAAATAAATTTTAATTCCTATATAATTTAACCCTCATTTCAATTGAAATGAGGGTTTTTTTTTATGTCTTTTTTTCCTATATTTGTTTAAAACAAAAACTTTATTTATGTACAATTTTATTCAAAAATTCCATTCCGGTTGGGCTTATTTAGCGCTCTTAGTATTAGTTATGGCAGTTGTTAATTCATTGGTTGGAATGTTTTCCAAAAAAGAGTTTACTGCTAAAGATAGAAAGATTGCCATATTTGCTTTGATTGCAATACACACACAATTATTAATTGGACTTATTTTATATTTTGTTTCTCCTTTTGGTTTTGCTTCTTTAGGACAAATGGCAGATAAAGCTTTGCGCCTTACTTCTTTAGAACATCCTTTAATTAATATTATTGGTATTGCTTTAATCACAATTGGTTGGACTAAACATAAAAAATTAATCACGTCAGAATCTAAATTTAAAACATTTTCTATTTTTTATGGTTTAGGTTTGTTGCTTATTTTAAGTAGAATACCATGGTCTATGTGGTTATAATAAACAAAAGAAAGCTCTAGAAATAGAGCTTTTTTATATAGGTATGGTTTTTGTAAAATAGATTTAACTAATAAGATATATATGAAAAAATCAATTGCTTTATTTTTTTTATTGGCAGTTACAGCCTTAGTTAGCGGTCAAAGTCCTGTTGCAAACAAACAAAAAGCTCCCGTTCAAAAAGATACTATTAAGAAGAATAAAATTATAGTCGAAGTACAAGAAAAAAAAATCGATTCTTTAATCTCTGTTTTACAAGTTTTTAAACCATATAAAAAAGAGGCTCACGCTTCCTATTATGCTGATAAATTTACTGGAAAACGAACTTCAAGTGGAAGTAGATTTGATAATAATAAATATACTGCAGCACATAAAAAATTTCCGTTTGGAACTAAAGTAAGGGTTACAAATGAAAAAAATGGAAAATCAGTAATTGTCGAAGTTACCGATAGAGGCCCTTTTGTAAAGTCTAGAGAAATTGATCTTTCAAAACGAGCTTTTATGGATATTGCTTCTAACAAAGGTAGTGGAGGAATGCTAGTAACTATAGAAGTGATGAGTAATTAGATTACCATTTTTTAAAAGGACTTTTGCTTAAAAAAGCATTGTAATAACGTACATCACCTGTTACTTCTTCCCCAAGCCAATCTGGTTTTTCAAAAGTTTCAGTTT
>CBDUEE010000210.1:0-4864 GCA_965366105.1 uncultured Flavobacterium sp.
GAATGCTTTTGCATAACGAATTGCTGCTCTAGTTCCTGACATAATTTTAGTTTAATTTTACGTCACCTAACATATTCTCAATCAATTTAGCTTGAGCTTCTTTATTAGATAATTCGTCTTTCAATAATTTTTCTGCGATACTCAATGATAACGTTGAAACCTGAGTTTTCAATTCAGCCATAGCTGCATTTTTCTCTGCTTCGATAGCAATTTTTGCTTGCGAGATCATTCTTTCTCCTTGAATTTGTGCTTCTTTCTTAGAATCAGCAACCATCTTCTCTTTCATTTCACGCGCTTCTTTAAGCATGTTGTCACGCTCCATTCTAGCTTCTTGTAAAATGCGTTCATTGTCTGCAGTTAAATTCTGCATTTCTCTACGCGCTGATTCGGCTGAAGCCAAAGCATTGTTTATAGATTCTTCACGACCTTTTACGGCTCCCAAAATGGGTTTCCAAGCAAATTTTCTCAAAAGTAGAAAGAAAACAAAGAAAATGATCGTTGTCCAAAAAATTAAACTCTCCGGTGCTGTAAAATTCATAGGTATATATTTAAAATATTTTTTTTTGTTTTAGAAAGAAAAACTTCCTGCAGCCAACCGCTACAGGAAATTTTAATTTTTAATTACTTTGCAATTAAAGCAACAACTACTGCGAAAAGTGCAACACCTTCAATAAGTGCAGCAGCGATAATCATAGCAGTTTGGATTTTTCCAGCAGCTTCTGGCTGACGAGCAATTGCATCCATAGCAGATCCACCAATTTTTCCAATTCCAAGACCTGCTCCAATTACTGCTAATCCAGCTCCGATTCCAGCTAATACCATAATAATAAATTTATATAGTTAATAATTAATAAAACTCTAATTAATGATGATCGTGCTCTGCAACGGCCTGACCAATAAACAATGCTGACAACAACGTAAACACATAGGCTTGTAACGCTGCCACTAACATTTCTAATACACTCATAAATAAAACGAAGGCTCCAGAAATAGGAGAAACCATTACCGTTTCAAATATAAAGATTAATGAAACTAAACTTAAAATAATGATGTGTCCTGCTGTTATGTTAGCAAATAAACGAATCATCAATGCAAAAGGTTTAGTCAACATTCCTATCAATTCTACAGGAATCATAATTGGTGCTAACCAAAAAGGAACTCCAGGCGTATTGAAAATGTGTCCCCAATAATCCTTATTACCACTCAATGTTGTAATGATGAACGTGATCAACGCCATTACAAAAGTAAAATATATATTTCCTGTCAAGTTTGAGCTAAATGGGAAAAAAGGAATTAAACCAATAAGGTTGTTAATCCAGATGAAGAAAAAGATAGTTAATAAATACGGCATGTATTTTTCATATTTTTTTTCTCCGATGTTTGGTCTAGCAATGTCATCTCTAACAAAAGTTACTAATGGTTCTAGAAAACCAGCGATCCCTTTTGGTGCCATTTCATTTTTCTTGTATGATCTTGCTACCGCTAAAAACAATAAAAACATTATTATAGCAGAGATAAACATTGAAAACACATTCTTGGTAATCGAAAAGTTTAATGGTCTTGCATCAAATTCAAATGCTCCATTTTTTCTTTCGTCTACAGTTAGTTTTTCAAATTTGTCTGCGTAATAAATAACTTCATTAGAGCGAACTAATTTTTGACCATTTATATCAACAACATGTTTGGCTTCATTGTCATGATGAAATCTCTCAGATGAGAAAATTTCTAAACCAGTATTGGTCCATAAAATTACAGGCAAATAAAAAGAAACGGGATGTCCACCCCAGTCTGCAATATGAAATTCATGAGAATCTCCAATGTGAGTATTAATTAATTCTGTAGCGTCGAATGGCTTCTTTTCAGGAAGCGCTTCTGCATGATGTTCAGCCACTGCTACATTAGCAATAGAAAGACTATCAACCGCAGGATTTGCAAATCCGAAATAAGGAATACTGGCTACTAAGGCAACTAATAAGAACTGAACAGGTTTATTTGAAAATACCATTATTAAATTGTGTGTCTAATTTTACGTTTCAAAATTTTTTGCAAAGGTACATAATTTATTTATAACTGAAAATATATCATTTTGTTTTTAACGGTTATATTCTAATTAAATACCATTCATTAGTGAAATTATATTTATTGTTTGCTTATTAAACGAACTGCGAAAATAGTTTCGAAGAACAAAAAGAGAAAATAGGGAATAAAAAATGCACTAACATCTGGAATTTGGCTCTTAAGGTCTGATTGAAGCAAAGGAATTAGAAAAACGATAGAAGCCATCATTTTAATTAAGCTAAATCCCATAAAGGCAAAACCCGTTTTATCAGCAAATGTTTTATGGACAAATAGTAAAAAAGCATAGCTAAATATCGTAAGTACAAGATGAAAAACATAAATACTCCAAGTTGAATAATAAAAAGAAATATTTTTAAAAAAAGTCTCTATTAGATAGTATTGTAAGATAAATAATACGATTGAAAAAGGAATTATTATCTTTAAAAATTTATAAAATTGCTGCATTATTCTTCTTTGTTTAAATTTTTAACTTGTCTTATCACATTATACAATGCAATAAAAACAGCCAAAAGTGAAAGTATTATAGTGAAAATTGATGTATTTGTGTATTTTTCATCAAGCCAAATTCCGAGATAAGTAAAACAAAAAATAATTACACCCATCTGAAAAGGGATATTCATCATGACCAACCATTTATTGGTTTGCTTAAGATTATTATTGCTCATTAGTAGGGATTTGATTTTTTCCAACAGTGGCATTCATAACACAAGAAGCACTAAAATCAGCACCTGGTTCTACAGATAACTTACCCACGCTAACTTCGCCTTTTATTATTGCTGTAGCTTTTACATTTAGTACTTCAGTAACCTGAATAGTACCACTAAATTTACCTTCTATATCGGCATTTTTACATATTATATCTCCTGTAACACTTCCCACTGGACCAATCACAAGTCGACCACTAGATGTAAAATTCCCTGTTAATTCTCCGTCAAGCCTAAAATCCGTTTGAGAGATGATGTCACCTTTTATAATAGTTCCTTCGACTATTCTATTAGTTTTTCCTAAAAGATCGGTGTAAGGTTTCTTTTTTTTATCAAACATATTATTATTATTTTTGGGATAAGTAGGTTCCAAGATTTTTCTTGATTTGAATCACTTTATAATTTTCACTAGAAATTATAATGGCGGGTTCCCTAATTTTTTTTTTTTTTGTTTTTTTTTTAAATTAAATTAATTTTTTTTTATTAATCTTTGATGTTAAACCATGTATGGTAATAAAATTTTCTTTTTCTGAATAAACATCATACGAATAACGTATTTTTTGGAAACTTTCTTCTGCATTGAAAATTTTGATTTTATTTTCTAATTCTTTTGTGTTTTTCTCCTCGCGAGAGACAACTGGGTATAAAATTTTCCAGTTATTAGAATCGTTAGTATTCAATTCCATTTTTTCTAAAAAAGGAATTTGATCAGTAATTACCACTACGGCACTTTTTCCTTCTTCGCTATTAGGATAATTATCAGCCACAACTTGCAAAGCATTTTTGTATGCCGTTACTCCTTTCAGTTTGCCTATAGTGTTTGCTTTAAGCAATTCAAATTTAGACACAATTGCTTCACCAGAAAATTGAGTAATCAGTGGATCAATATTTTCTAAAACCAATACAAACTGTTCTTGTTCAAATAATTTATACCATTTATTATAAACTCCTTCTGGAGATTCCTCTTGGGCCAATGCATTTGGATTGGTGTTGTTTATTATTTGGGCATAACGAGATTGCGGATATTCAGTTGTAATTTTATATTTCATTGCCGCTGCTTTACTGGAATCACTTAATTCATATAACTTATACAAATTGTACATGGCGGGAAGAACAATTTTTTCCTCTGGATTCCTACTTAATAATTGTTCCAGCTTTACAATAGCCAAACGATTCTCTTTGAATTTTTCTTTGTAAATAATTCCTAACTGATAATTTGCAAAATTGCGTTCTTTATGAATACTATCTATTGCTACTGCTTTAGTAGGAAGTTGTTTCAAATAATAATCGGTGGTGTATTGTGCAAGCACTGTGTTAGAAACTGAATCTTTTTTTGCTGCATTACTTTCTTCGTTCAAAGAATTAGTAGCCAAATTGTTGGTCTTAGTTGATGAAATTCTCCAGTTACCATCTAAAGTCCTTTCTCCCCATATTTTTTTAAATTCTACTTTCCCAAAAGCAAGCGTCGTAGGATTATAGAAATAAAAAGTACTTGTTCCTTTCTGAGTACTCACACCAGGCATCGAAGGTGGTGTCATTATTGATTTTCGGTTTGGTTTTGTAGGATCCGGACTAGTGATAGGATCAATAGCTGTCGTAGAATTATTTCTTTCTATATTTTCTTGTTTGGCTTTATTTTTTTCTTCTAAAAGTCGCTTCACTTCATCTTCTTTCTGAAGTTTAGTAATGTACTTTTCAAAATAAGCTACTCGATCCCCCGAATTTAAAGCAACTACATTTAGTATACTATCGTTTCTTTTTGCCACAGCTTCATACAAAATAACTTCATCGAGATTGTTTCTTATTTTTTGAATTTTAAGAAACTCTCGTGATTTATTATTGAGCTTAACCAATGTACTATCATAGTATTTTGCCGCTTTAGAATAGGAAGCTTCTTTAAAATACATATTGCCTAAATTTCTATAATTGGAAGCAACTAAATAAGTATCTTTTGAATTTGTTCGTAAAGAAGCATTATAAAATTCCGAGGCTTCTTTTTGGTTGTTTTGCTTGTCATAAAAAAGTGCAAAGTGATGAAAAATCAAATCTTTGTAGGGACGATTTTCTCTGTCTTTTATCAG
>CBDUEE010000211.1:0-4858 GCA_965366105.1 uncultured Flavobacterium sp.
GTAAGAACGAATAATTAGTAAAACTATAACTCAACAACTTTAAATCATGTCATTAGAACCATACAATTCTTATTAAATACTTTAAAATCAGTAGTCAACATAAAATGGAATATACAACAAAAGACATTTGAGCAAAATAGTTCCAATTCTAAGAGACTAACCTTCGACAAATACTACAACAAAGTTAGGTAATGGGCTTCGGTTCGCTAGCAAAAAATTCCCCCATAAATACTCGGGTTCCCCTCCCTTTATTGCGTTGCTTTTTGCACTCGCTCGCCCATGACCTTTCGAGTTCTATTATTAATCTTTAATTATAGAAATCATGGAAAATCATGCTAAAAATCCAAATTGGGGTACTGTTTCAGAAATCCAACTGTATTACAAATCAAAAGTAAAAGCAGCAGAACGTCCTCTAATCACATCCTCTAAATCTGCCTATCAAATTGCATTACAGATTTGGAATCCCAATACAATTGAATTCTTTGAGGAATTTAAAATCTTACTATTAAACAACAGTAATAAAGTATTGGGTGCTTATGAAATATCATCAGGAGGTATCACTGGAACCGTAGTTGATGTACGATTGATATTTGCTGCAGCTCTAAAAGCAAATGCAACTGGGATTATTATGATTCACAACCATCCTTCAGGTAAACTAATCGCCTCTGAAGCTGACAAACAAATTACTGCGAAAGTTAAAGCAGCCAGTAAGCTTCTTGATATCCAGTTATTAGATCATTTAATTATTACTCCAGAGAACTATTATTCATTTACTGATGAAGGGGCTTTATAGCCCCTTTTTTTGGTGAATTAATGCCTCTTAGCTTTCTTGCCTGAAAGGTAAAATCTAAGTCCGGTAACAAATAAAATTAAGGGTACAAATCCACAGATAAAAACTAAAAACCTTCCTAAAAATCCACCAATTTCTCCTATGTGAAACACATACATTTGTGCGGTGATTTTTTCACTAAGTGAATCTGAATTGAACTCTGAAAAACTACTAATTATAGCATTCTCATTTGTAATAATATCATTTGTTTTTCTAAGTCCAGAAGTAATTTCCCTATGATTTACATAACGATACTTAAAATTATTATCCTCTTTGGTCGGAAGGTACAAGGCTCTTAAATAATATGAATTACTTGTTTCTGTAAAAGCCATATCCATAGTAAACTTTTCTCCTGTTTTAGTTGCTGTTTTATCTCTACTATCCAAAACACTAAATCCACTCTTATACAATTGATGATAGGTAAAATAGCCTCCTGTGAATGCAATAATAATCAAAGGAATAAAAAACAATATCCCTAAAGTCTTATGAATATCGTAGTTAAGTCTATTTTTTTTAGCTTTCCATTTTATGTGTAGTCCTTTTACCAATTTACTGCTATAGGTTCTCCACCAAAGAAACACTCCTGAACTTAACAAAAACAGGAAAAAAATAATTGAACTTGTGCCTACAATATACTTTCCTATAATTGGAATACCTAAACTGCGATGTATATTTAAAAGGTCTTCGAAAAAAATTATAGTTTTTGTTTTATTTCCTAATAATTCCGCTGTTTCTGGATGGTAATACTGAGTTATTCCTTCTTTATTGATAACAGAAATAGTTTGTTGCTCCCTATACGGCAAGAATATATATTGTGGGTTTTTATGCTGTTTTACTATTTTCTTAGCGGTACTTAAAATTACATTTTCTGCAGGTAATTTACCATCAGTTACAAGCAATAGGTCAGAGTCTAAAGCTCTTATTATTTCAGGTTGCCATACATATAATGCACCTGTTATTCCCGATATAGAAACTAAAAGTCCACAAGTTAATCCTAACCATAAATGGACGAATTTTATGATTTTTATTGTTTTTTTCAAAAATTTAAATTTTTATAAAACCCAATGTAGCTAGTACATTGGGCTCAAAATTTTACAATAAGAAGAGTTACTAGTTAAAAGCTGTAAGCCAAACTTAATTTAGCATTTGCTCCCTCACCTGCCGTTATAAATGTCTTTAATGGTGCAGACCATTGAGATCTTGCTGGTAAATAGTACTCATTAAATAGATTGTTTATTCCTAATGAAGTAGTAATTTTCGAATTAATTTGGTAAGAAATAGATAGATTAACAGTAGTATATCCTTTTACTGGAACTTCAGTATGATTGTACTCCCATGCGTTTTTACTATTTAAAAAAGGATCAAATCGATCTCTATCACCTAAATTTACCATTCGTATTGTAGTACTGATTTTTTCAGTAGGTTCCCATGTAGCATAGGCAGTCCACTTAGGGGCAGAGATAACATCTCCTCCTAGAAAGCTTAATGAAGTCTTAGTTTTATTATCATACTTTACTCCTTCAACATAAGAATAAGAACTACCTACAAATAACTTGCCCGTAATAATCTGGTAATCGATAGAGAATTCTCCTCCAAAAATCTTTTGTGGTTTTGACGAAGGAACGAAATTATTAGTTTCATTATTTAATACTAAACTAGTTCCCAAGTTAGATGTGCTAAAGTAACCAACAGCTTCTAATCTAAACCTGCTCAAATTAGAAATAAATCCAAACTCATAATTATTAGTTACGGATGGCTCCAATTTAATTTTATTTATATTATCAACAGTAGCAGATCTTAATACAGATCCTAAATCAGCTACTGAGAATCCTTGAGAATAACTTATATAAGGTGTAAACTCTTTAATTGCAATATATCTTGCCCCTAAGTTATACGAAGCATTGTTAAACTTTAATTTACCTCCTGTTACAAATACTGATGGACTAAAATTACCATCACTTTTAGGAGAATAGGGTAACGTACTGTAATCTGCGATGTCAATATTCATATTGTCATATCTAAATCCTGCTTTAAGCACCCAATCCTTTTCAATTTTCAGGCTGGTTTGTGCATAGTAAGCGGAACTCCACAATACTGTATTAGGCACCCATAATCTTCCATCAAGCAAACCTTGATTCGTTTTATCTCTTAGCAAGTCAATACCATAAGTAGCTGACAGTGCTAATTTGTCATTTCCTGTATTAATTTTAGATACAAAATTAGGTCTTATTCCAAACTTTTCTGAGTTGATAGCAGATTGTCCGCCATTTTCAAACTTATCAGAATAAAAGAATATATTTTCCGTATTTTGATAGTACACATCGGTTTCAAAGTTAGTAGAGCCGTTAAAAATACCATCGTATCTATATTGCAAACGAGAATTTATCAATCTAGTTCCCGTTGGCTTCTCCCCTGCAATTGAACCTTCAATACCATAACCAGCGTTTACTGTAAAATCTCCTTCTTTATTATTCACAACTATACTCCCTGCAACTGGAATAAAAGGACTTTTTTGAGCTGATTTAAATATATTACCATTCAAGGTTATACTTTGACGTGTGTCAATTTGATATATCATTTTACCAAAAACACTATATATTTTGGTATTATCTAATGCGTATGTAGGTAATAAAGGTCTCCCCTTTGCGTCATACTTATTAGCAGTTTGTTCAAAACTTCCACTAACATAATAACCTAGTTTATCTATACTTCCCGTAAAAGATTGATGAATTCCATACCCTAAAGCATCTTTAGACTTAGCAAGATTACTTGTCCCCCATATATTAGTAGTTCCTTCCAATTTTTTTACAGAGTTAGGAACTTTAGTGATATAATTGATAAAACCTCCATCTCCTCCATTTCCAAAAATCGAAGTAGCACCTTTAATTACTTCAACTCTCTTTAAATCATTGGGATGAAAAGACTTAATTTCTAACTGCCCATTTCTTAATGGGGTAGATTGCGGAATTCCATCGACCATAGTAAGTAACGACCTACCCCTTAAGGTCTGTCCCCAATTTGAGAATGTTCCTGTACTCACTGCTAAACCAGGAACAGTAGCCTCTAGCACATCAGTAATATTTGTAGTGTTTTGAGTTAATTGTGCTATTTTTTTAGCACTTACAACAGTTATTGAAGCTGGTATTTCAGATAAATACTCTGAATTTCTACTAGAAGAAATAATTACTTCATCTAATTGACCAAAGCTTGGTTCGAGACGTATATTCAGGATAATTGTCGTTTTATTTGCTCTATTGACTTTTAGGCTCTGAGTATTAAAACCAATGTGACTAAAAACTATAATTGAATTGTTTTCGTTCTCAATTGTTAACTCATATTCTCCGCTAATATCTGTAAATGTTTGATTTTGTAATCCTTTTACAATAACATTTGCTCCCTTTATTGGATTGTTTTTATCGTCTGTAACCGTTCCCTTCACAATTAAATTTTGGGAAAAACTAAGTGTAGTACTAAAAACTGTAAATAGTAATATAATAAATTTCATTTTGTTATTTTTATTTAGTTTAAATAAGAACAAAGGTAAAATCTAATTTTAAATATCAAAACAAAAAATAAAATAAATTTTCACATAATTTTAACTTTCACAATTTCAATAATTTAGCTAGAATATAGATTTAGCTAAAATTATTACCTTGATAATTTTTGCGTCCAATACTACTTTTAAACAGTACTTCTTGAAGTCTTGTAAACCTTTGAGGCCGATATTAATGGGAATAAATAAAAGTGTGAAGAGGAAATTAGTAATGGATTCTGACAACTATTTCTGTAATAAATAATTACGTAAGTTTTTAATTTTCTTCTTAAATGGAGATGATAATGCTCTTTCAACTATCTCACATAAATGCTGAACTTATGAAAATAACTTATTTAAAAACCCACATACCGATTCGAAAAGTTAGGTGAAGGAGGTAAAAAAAGCATTGCTTAACTAATTGAATGTCATAGTTAAGTCGAAGAATATTTCTTTAGTTGAATTTGAAAATCATTTTAATTTAAATGAATATGTAA
>CBDUEE010000212.1:0-4830 GCA_965366105.1 uncultured Flavobacterium sp.
TGCTTGTGTTTTTTGTGGATTTGTATTTATTAAAATGCTTCAAAATGGAATAGATTTAAGTAAAATTGTTTCTTCAATTTTGAATTCTATTACAAATTTATTTCAGAAAAATAATGGAACTCCATTCAAAAAGGTACATAGAAATTATAATAAGCCAGTTGAAAAAAATATTTCAAAAATAATTACTAGAGATAAATCACAACAGCAAATTGATGAAATTTTGGATAAAATAAGTCAATCTGGCTATGATAGTTTGACTAAAGAAGAAAAAGAATTTTTATTCAAAGTAGGGAAGTAAACTTTATATAAAGTAAAAAAAAACTTAATTTTGCCATATTAATCTTTCATTTTCCTTTAAAAGAATTGTATTTTTGTATAAGTCTCACAAAATGACACCTCAAAATTGTAGAAAGATCCTTTTTACTTTAGGCTTCTTTCCTAAAGCACAATCCATTATTGCAGTTTGTTAAAATAAAAAAATATAGAAAATGAAAAATCTGTCATGGTTTAATAAAGGAATGTTTTTTTTGAATATTGTTCTTACTCTTGTGACTTTCATTGCTTATGTTTTGCCATTCTTGGCGCCAAAATCATTCCCGCTTTTATCAGTCTTGACACTATTCATGCCGATTTTCTTCGTTTTTAATGCTCTGTTTTTTATATATTGGACATTTCAATTCAAAAAGCAATTAATTGTTTCTGGTTTAGTTTTGTTATTAGGAATTACATTTATAAATAAATTCTATAAATTTTCGACTCCATTACTTGCTAAAGAGGAAAAGGATTT
Source organism: uncultured Flavobacterium sp. (assembly GCA_965366105.1). GTDB lineage: Bacteria > Bacteroidota > Bacteroidia > Flavobacteriales > Flavobacteriaceae > Flavobacterium. Next base: position 788 of record CBDUEE010000212.1, read on the forward strand.
TACAGTAATGAGTTATAATGTCCGTTTGTTGAATGTCTTCAAATGGATTGATCGAGACGATGTACCTTCAGATATTGTTGACTTTATAAATGATAAAAATCCTGATATTTTATGCATTCAAGAGTATGCTCCTTCAGCCAATATTGATTTAAAAGTATACCCGCATCGTTATATTTTTACCACTGGTAATAAAATTAAAACGGGTCAGGCTATTTTTTCTAAATTCCCTATTCTTAATCAAGGGAATATTATTTTTCCAAACTCCAATAATAATGTTGTTTTTGCAGATATTAAAAAGGGAAAAGATATAATTAGAGTGTATAATATGCACTTGCAATCTATAAAAATCTCTCCAGATGTGAATGAGATTGATGAAAATATTGATGCTATTAACCAACATAAATCACAAAAGCTTTTTATTAGAATCAGTAAAGCTTTCAAACAACAGCAGCAACAAGCTGAGATATTCAGAGAACACAAGATGAAATGTATCTATCCTACCATTATATGTGGCGATATGAATAATAGCGCATTTTCCTATGTCTACAGAAGTATAAAAGGCAACATGAAAGACGGCTTTGAAGAGGCTGGAAGAGGTTTTGGGGCAACTTATAAATTTAGATATTATCCAGCTCGAATCGATTACATCTTTGTTGATGAAAAAATGACTGTTAAAAGCTTTGAGAGTTTTCCTGATTTTATCAACTCAGATCATTTTCCTATTATGGCACGATTGTCTTATGAGTGAAAATAAATTGTTATTATTGGATTAACAACGTTTGTTCTTTCAAATAATCCTTAGCATATTTCCCTTCATTAAAAAGTAGATCTAAAACACTCAGGTTGTTGATAAATCCATGTTTGTCATCAAAAACTTGAATGTATTTTTTAAATAAAGAAGTATCTTTTTTCCCTTCAACCAAAGATCTAAAGTCAATAATAGTATTGCTATCTGTTTCATGAAAATATTCTGTAGTAGTGCTATATTCAATCTTCATTCGCATGCACTTTAGTACAATAGCTAAAGCTTCGAAATTCAAGTCTAATAAAAATTCATATTTTTTTTCGAAAATTGGACGCAGATCATCTTCAAAAAATTCAAAAAAGGGTGAACTTCGGTAAGCAGCTTCTAGAGATTTAAAATGTTGTTTTTGCCAGTCAAAATCAGTATCAATTCTGATGTCCTTAGTTTTTTGATGGGTTTCCTTAGAATGCTTTATTGGGATATTTAATAACTGAATCCCGTTCGGACTATATATATAAGTACGATTTCTATTGGTTTGTTTCTGGAAATTATCCTCTATTTCAAAAGTAATATTTTCCGATTGCGACAATGCTACAAAATGACTAATTGACGGAAAATAGGTGGGATGTAATAAAGTATTCATAGTTGTCTAAAGATTTTAAGTCATAAAGTCTAAAGTATAACAGTTTATTTCAAACATAAACTGTAGTACTTTAGACTTTTAAACTTCGGACTAATTATTCTTTTGTTTTCTTTTCTTCCACATATATTCTCCTATGAAGAAAATCACTAAACCAAGTAAGAATAATTTGAAATAGGATTGTGGTTGGCCTTCACCGCTAACAGTAGTAAATACTCTATTCCAACGTATTTTGTTTATTCCTTTTCCGTTAGGGTCAATACTTAACCAGATAAAAATAGGTTTTCCTACGATGTGATTTTCAGGTACAAATCCCCAATAGCGACTATCTTCAGAGTTGTGACGGTTGTCACCCATCATCCAGTAATAGTTTTGACCAAAAGTATAACTAGTGGCTGTTTGCCCATTTATTTTAATTTCTGAGCCGTTAACTTTCAAGTCATTATTCTCATAATCACTTATAATAGCTTTGTAAAAAGGTAATGTTTCCAGTGTCAAAGGAACTGTTTTTCCTTTCTGTGGAATATAAATAGGTCCATAATTATCCTTATTCCATTTATTGATATGAGGAAAAACACTATTGTCTGCTTCTTTAGAAATTTGCCTTATAACGGCAGTAATGCCGGGTGTGTTTTTAAATTTTTGCGCACCTAATTCAGTTAGGGCACTTAAGACCAACGTATCTCTTTTTTTATCATCCATAAAAAAAGCGGGGTCTGTTATATCCAAATCTTTAAATAAATATTCTAGATTTACAGCTGTTTTTCCGTCAAAGGCTATTTTATATGAAAATTGAGGTTTAGCTCTTTCAGGTAATTGCAATATTTTGCCATCTATGTAAACTACACCATCTTTTATAGATAAATTGTCTCCTGGAATACCAACGCATCTTTTTACATAATTGGATTTCTTGTCAACAGGTTTGTAAGCACGTCTTTTTGAAGTGTCAAAAAACTTAAATACGGTATCTACAGGCCAGTTGAAAACTACAATATCGGTACGATCAATATTCTGGATTCCTGGTAATCTCATATAGGGTAATTGAGGATATATCAGGTATGATTTCAATTTTGTTAAGGGAATTGAGTCATGAACCATCGGTAAAGCAATAGTTGTCATAGGAACTCTAGCTCCATAATTCATTTTGCTCACAAACAAAAAGTCTCCTACTAACAATGATTTCTCTAATGAAGAGGTCGGGATTGTATACGGCTGAATTAAATAAGTATGCACTAATGTGGCTACGATTACTGCAAAAAGTAAGGAACTAATTGTGTCTGTTGTTTTATTCTGAGGAATCAAACTTCTGTCAGCAATATATTCTAATTTTTGTGTGTAATTTACATAATAGATGTAAAATCCAAGGGTTGCAATTCCCAAAAAGGTATCTAGTGATGAACGTTTTCCAAAACTTCTTAAGGTTTCTACCCATATTACTGGGAATATAATCAAATTGATAATTGGAATAAATAATAAAACAGTCCACCAAGTAGGTCGTTTAATTATTTTCATTAAAACAATTGCATTGTATACTGGAATTGCTGCTTCCCAGCGTTTCCTTCCGGCACTTTCATATAACTTCCATGTGCCTAAAAAGTGGACAATTTGTAGCAGTAAGAAAAATAAAAACCATTGATATGCTGACATAATACGTTATTTTTGAATTAGATAATTTGACGGTGTTTGTTTATAATTTGTTTAGAAAATAAGACAATTATAAAAGTAAATAGTAATCTATAAATTAGTTTAAAGAGGATATTTGAATGGTTTTCAAACTTTTTTAATTTTTAAATTCTAATACATCCTTCATAGTGAAAATCCCTTGTTTTCCTACAATCCATTCTGCTGCAATTACTGCACCAAGTGCAAAACCTTCACGATTATGAGCGGTATGTTTAATCTCTATTGTATCTACAGCCGAATTGTAAGTCACAGTATGAGTTCCCGGTACAGTTCCAATTCGTTTGGTTTCAATATGAATTTGTTTCGGATTAGGATTGTCTAATGTCCAGTTGGTGTACGAACTATTTTCGATTACTGCTTTGGCTAATGAAATTGCAGTTCCACTTGGTGCATCTAGTTTTTGAGTATGATGAATTTCTTCCATTTCAACAGAATAGGATTCGAATTTCGACATTATTCGTGCTAAATATTCATTGATTTCAAAGAAAATATTTACACCTAAACTAAAATTAGAACTAGATATAAAACCGCCTTTTTTAGCGATACACAATTCTGCCATTTCATCATAATGTTCTAACCAGCCTGTTGTTCCTGATATTACAGGTATATTTGCATGAAAACAACTTGAAATATTATCTACAGCAGCAGTTGGAACACTAAAATCAATTGCTACATCTGCATCAGAGAGACCTTCAAAAGTATTATTTTCGTCCTTTTTCAAAACGATTTGGTGCCCTCTTTCAAGTGCAATTCGCTCAATTACCTGACCCATTTTTCCGTATCCTAAAAGCGCAATTTTCATTATTTTATTTTTTTAATTTGGTATATTTTGTTATTCCAGTAAACAAGAAGGCTATTAAGAATCCAGCGAAGAAACCAGCAAAGAAATCGTTCATTTGAAACGCGTTGAAAGCTGTAAAATGAGAAAAATTAATACAGTTATACTGAGAAAATATTTCTTCCCTATTTTATTAA
>CBDUEE010000213.1:0-4795 GCA_965366105.1 uncultured Flavobacterium sp.
ATGTGGTATGGAACTTACGGAACCAGTAAAACAGGCTGAAGTTAGTGATCAAAAAACAGAAACAATTGCCGCAACTACTAATCCTTCCTCTTTTTCAATTAATGAAATAGTTACCAACTATTTAAAACTTAAAAATGCACTTGTAAAAGACGATTCCAAAGAAGCTGCCAATGCAGGTAAGGCATTATACACCACTTTTACTAGTGTAAATACAAAAGTAATAGACCCTAAATTACAAAAAGAATATATTGACATTAGCGATGATGCCAAAGAGCATGCGGAACACATAGGCGATAATGGTGGAAAAATTGAGCATCAAAGAGAGCATTTTGCAATGCTAAGTAAAGATATAAACGACTTAATCAAAACTTTTGGTACAAACCAAAAGTTATATTATGATTATTGCCCAATGTACGATAACGGTAAAACTGGTTATTGGATAAGCGAAACCAAAGAAATTAAAAATCCTTTTTATGGTGCTAAAATGCTAACATGTGGTAGCATAAAAAAGCAGATCAACTAAACTAAAATAGTCAAAATCATCATACTTATTTTAGATGATTGTTTTTATGGGAATTCAACTGATTCCCATAAAAACAATCATAATGATACTTTGCCAAAAAGTGATTTTGATCAATCGGGTAGAAAATATGAAAGATAATCTTTCAAAAATAAATTAATAATCATGGTAGAAAAATTAATAAAATTCTCATTACGAAATCGAGCTATTGTGCTGCTTGTTTCGGCTTGCTTATTTGTTTGGGGAATTTATAGTATACAACAAAATCCGATAGATGCTATTCCTGACCTTTCAGAAAATCAGGTTATTGTATACACGGAATGGATGGGAAGAAGTCCGCAGGTAATGGAAGATCAAGTGACTTATCCTTTGGTTTCTAATTTACAAGGTATTCCAAAAATTAAAAATGTTCGCGGTGTATCCATGTTCGGAATGAGTTTCGTTTACATCATTTTTGATGATGATGTCGATCCCTATTGGGCAAGAACTCGAGTATTAGAACGCTTAAATTATGCCCAACGGTTATTACCTCAAAATGTAGTTCCAACACTAGGACCCGATGGTACAGGTGTTGGTCATATATTTTGGTATCATCTGGAAGCTAAAGGCATGGACTTGGGAGAGCAAAGAGCCATTCAAGATTGGTATGTGAAATTTGCATTACAAACCGTTCCTGGTGTTGCCGAAGTCGCTTCGTTTGGAGGATTTGAAAAACAATACCAATTAGTGCTCGACCCTTTAAAAATGCAATACTACAATGTTAGCATGATGGAGGTAATGAATGCAGTCAAGTCAAATAATAACGATGTTGGCGGTAGAAAATTTGAAATGAGTAATATGTCCTACATAGTTAGAGGCTTGGGGTACATCAAAAATATTAAGGATGTCGAAGATATCTCCATAAAAAATTTCAATTCGGTTCCTGTTAGAGTAAAAGATGTGGGTTCCATACAAATGGGTGGCGACTTGCGACTGGGTATTTTTGATGAAAACGGTACAGGAGAAGTAGTTGGCGGAATTGTAGTCATGCGCTATGGCGAAAATGCTGACAATGTTATAAAAGCGGTAAAATTAAAAATGAAAGAAGTAGAGAAAGGATTACCTAACGGAGTTACTTTTAAAACATCTTATGACCGTAGTGAATTGATCGAAAGTGCCATTGAATCCCTAAAAGGAACGCTGATGGAAGTGCTAATAACAGTTTCACTGGTAGTTTTGATATTTCTTTTTCATTGGCGAAGTGCGCTTATTATACTTATTCAAATACCAATTTCGGTCGCAATCGGTTTTATCTTCCTACAGGCATTTGGAATTTCTTCTAATATCATGTCATTGACAGGAATCGCTCTCGCAATAGGGGTTTTGGTCGATGATGGAATTGTAATGGTGGAGAATGCGTATCGAACAATTTCAGAAAAACAAGAAGAATTGGATCCTAACAACTAATCAAATGAAAAATACATTCAAAAAAATATTTGCTAAAAAAAACGACCCTTTATCTTCTGATGAAAAATTAGAACTGATAGAAAAATCATCGAAGTTAGTTGGTCCAGGAGTTTTTTATTCCACCATTATTGTAATTGCATCCTTTTTACCTGTATTTCTACTTACAGGAATGGAAGGAAAATTATTTAGTCCTCTGGCATATACAAAATCCTTTATTCTTATTGTCGATGCGTTTTTAGCGATAACGCTAACTCCTGTTCTAATTAGTTATTTACTAAAAGGAAGGCTTCGTCCTGAAAACAAAAATCCTATAAACCGAAAATTAGAAGAGATTTATACGCCAATATTGACTTCCTGTCTAAAATGGCGTAAAACTGTTTTAGCCATTAACATTGTCGCTTTGTTAATCGGTGTTTTTATGTTTACGCGATTGGGTTCAGAATTTATGCCTCCTTTAGATGAAGGTTCTGTCTTATTTATGCCCGTAACTTTACCCGATGTTTCTAATTCAGAAGCCAAAAGAATTTTACAAGTACAAGATAAAATTATAAAATCTATTCCAGAGGTGGCACATGTTTTAGGAAAAGCGGGTAGAGCCAATACAGCAACAGACAATAGTCCTATCAGTATGATAGAAACAATAATACTTTTGAAACCTCGAAACGAATGGAGAAAAGATATTTCTAAAGAAGATATTGTAAACCAAATCAACAATAAGCTACAAATCCCAGGTGTGACCAATGGGTTTACACAACCTATTATCAATAGGATAAATATGCTGTCTACAGGTATTAGAACTGATGTCGGAATTAAAATATACGGAGCCAGTCTTGACACGATTAATATACTTTCGCAAAAAATTAAAAAAGCATTAGACGGAACTTCTGGAGTCAAAGATTTATATGCAGAACCCATCACAGGAGGAAAATATATTGACATTGAAGCCAAAAGATCCGAAATAGGACGATACGGACTCTCAATTGATGATATTAATAATGTGGTGGAAGCCGCTATTGGTGGAATGAAACTAACAACAACTATTGAAGGAAGACAACGCTTTTCCGTCAATGCAAGGTATGCGCAAGAATACAGAAATAGTATTGATGCACTAAAAAAATTGCAAGTTCAAACCATGGAATTTGGTCCAATACCATTAGAAGCTGTTGCCAATATAAAAATTAGTGATGGGCCGCCAATGATTAATAGTGAAAATGCAATGCTCCGAGGAAGTGTACTTTTCAATGTCAGAGACAGAGATTTAGGAAGCACAGTTAAAGAAGCACAGCAAAAGCTAGACAAAATGATTACAAAAATGCCGAAAGGATATTATGTAGAATGGAGTGGTCAGTGGGAAAACCAAATTAGGGCAAACAAAACATTAGAATTGATTTTACCCGTGGTAGTTGTCCTCATTTTCCTTATTCTTTATTTCACTTACAATTCTATGAAAGAAGCGATGATAACGATGATAACGGTTCCTTTTGCCTTAATTGGCGGAATATTCATGGTCTATTTTTATGGTATCAATCTATCCGTTGCAGTAGCCGTTGGTTTCATTGCACTCTTTGGTTTAGCTGTAGAAACTGCCATGTTAATTACCATTTATCTAAATGAAGCCATGAATAGAATGGTCGAAAAATACGGCAATAGCGCTGAAACTTTAAACGAGGACATCATTAGAGAATACATAATTGAAGGTTCTGCTAAAAGGTTAAGACCAAAACTGATGACAGTCTCCGTTTCTTTATTTGGCTTAATCCCTATTCTTTGGGCAACCGGAACAGGCTCGGATGTAATGCTACCCATTGTTGTCCCTTTAATTGGAGGTACAATTACTTCTACTATTTATGTCTTATTAGTAACACCAGTTGTTTTTGAAATGTCAAAATTGCACGAATTAAAAACAAAAGGTAAAATAGAACTTATCCATGCGTCACATTAAATTTATACTCACAGTTTGTTGTTTGTTTTTCAGCTTCTCCGTTATGACTGCGCAAAAACTAACATTAGAACAAGTTTTAAATATTATTAAAACCAACAATCCGCAACTAAAAATGTATGATTCTGAAATACAAAGTATGGATGCTGCTACTAAAGGAGCTAGAGCTTGGATGCCACCACAAGTAGAAACTGGATTCTATATGGTTCCTTACAACACTAAAATGTGGAAAGCAGATCAAATGTCGCCAGGAATGGGTTCCTATATGGTAGGTATTCAACAAATGATACCCAATGCGTCTAAATTAAACGCCAACGAAAATTTGATGAATGCAATGTCTGCCGTCGAAAGTGAAAATAAAAATTATACTGTGAACCAGCTGAATGCATTGGCAAAAACATACTATTACGAATGGATTATTAGTGACAAAAAAATAAAAGTCGCGAAGGATAATTTGTTACTCCTTGAGTATATGATAAAGAGTATGGAGATTCGTTATCAATACAATATGGATAAACTACCCTCCTATTATAAAGCCAAATCTCAGTATGCTACTTTACAAAGTGAGATCATAATGTTAGAAAACGATATTTCACAGCGAAAATACATGCTAAACACCTTGATGGCTCGAAATAAAAGCGAGGCTTTAGAAATTGATTCTAACTATCAAATTAAAGATTTCAATTTTTTTGAAACAGATCTATCTTCTATAATAAATAATCGTAGTGATATTAAAGCGATCGATAAAACAAAAACAATAAATGATTTGAAAATTGAATTACAAAAAGCAGAAACACTACCTGAATTTGGAGTCAAATACGATCACATGTTTGCTTTTGGAAATCAACCGCAACAATTTTCATTAATGGGAATGATTACTATCCCTGTTC
>CBDUEE010000214.1:0-4794 GCA_965366105.1 uncultured Flavobacterium sp.
GGATAATCAATCGCTCTACAACATTTCGTAATTCACGAATATTCCCTGTCCAATCGTACTCCTTTAATAAATTAATTGCTGCTGGAGAAAATTTCTTAACAATATTTCCTTGTTCAGTAGCAATTTTGTCAGCAAAATGAGTGATTAACATTGGGATGTCCTCGCGTCTTTCATTCAATGCTGGAACTTTTATAAGGATAACGGCTAATCTATGATACAAATCCTCACGGAAACGACCTTCTGCAATCTCCACTTTTAAATCCTTATTTGTCGCAGCAACCACGCGAACATCAACTTTTATATCTTTATCTGCTCCTACTCTAGTAATCATACTTTCTTGCAAAGCACGCAAAACTTTGGCTTGAGCCGAAAGACTCATGTCACCAATTTCATCTAAGAAAATAGTTCCTTTATCAGCTGCTTCAAATTTTCCAGCACGATCTTTTACAGCAGATGTAAAAGCTCCTTTTACGTGACCAAACAATTCGCTTTCTATCAGTTCTGATGGAATCGCGGCACAGTTTACTTCAATTAAAGGAAAATTAGCACGTACACTTTTTTCATGTAATTGATGAGCAACTAGTTCTTTTCCCGTTCCGTTTGGTCCTGTGATTAAAACTCTGGCTTCGGTTTCTGCTACTTTATCAATCATCATTTTGATGTGATTAATAGCTTCGCTTTCACCGATCATTTCATAGTTTTTACTAACTTTTTTCTTTAGAATCTTATTTTCGACAACCAGTTGTTTTTTGTCTAAAGCATTTCGAACCGTGTTTAGCAAACGGTTTAAATCGGGTGGTTTTGAGATATAATCAAATGCTCCTAAACGCATGGTATTGATAGCCGTTTCCATATCGCCATGACCAGAAATCATGACCATAGGGATTTCAGGTTTGATTTTTTTTACGGCTTCTAAAACCTCAACGCCATCCATTTTTGGCATTTTGATGTCGCACAAAACAAGATCATAATCGTTGTTTTTTATTTTTTCGAAACCTACAACACCATCTTCTGCCTCTTCTACTTGGTAGGTATCATTTTCTTCAGAAAGTATTTTGCTGAGTACTCTTCGTATTGCAGCTTCGTCTTCTATTATTAGTATTTTTGGCATATTTTAATTGTTTTTTATGGCCCTAAAGTCGTAAAGGCAAAAAGTTTTTTTTCTTAATCACCTAAATTCTTCTTTCAAAGAATATGCCCTAGCCCCGATTATAGTGAAAATCCTTTTTATTCGCCACAGCGAATAAAAAGATTGAAACAAAAAGCGGGAAATAGCTCCCTACAATTATTTAAACTTTTACGGAAACGAAAAATGTTATATTTTTAATATTTTAACCACTTGTATAATTCTCCCCAACTTGGTTTTTTTCCGTACATCAATATCCCTATTCGGTATATTTTTGCCGCAAACCAAACTACCGCAAAGAAGCTAGCAAATAACAAGGTGACTGATAGGCCAATTTGCCACAAAGGTACGCCAAACGGAATTCGCATTAACATTACTATGGGCGATGTAAGCGGAATCATTGAAAAAATTACTGCAACGGTACCGTGTGGATCATTGATAACGGTAAAAAAACCGATATATACGCTTAACATCAAAGGCATTATTATAGGTAAAAGGAATTGTTGTGAATCTGTTTGATTATCGACAGCCGCACCAATAGCCGCATAAAAAGAACTATAAAGAAAATAGCCACCGATGAAGTAAATTACAAAACCAATAAGAATACTTGCAATAGGTAAATTCCATAATTCCTTAATATACATTTGGACTGTTCCAGTCATTTCTTGCTGAGCAGCTTGCATTAGCTCGGGCGAAATTTTTGCGGTTGGACCAACATTTACACCAAAAAAAGTGGAGGCGGCAAACATTAATGATAATCCTATAATTGCCCAAATAAAGAATTGCAACAAACCTGCTAGTGATGTACCAATTATTTTCCCCATCATTAGTTGAAATGGTTTCACCGATGAAATAATAATCTCTACAATTCTACTTGTTTTTTCCTCTATAACGCTGCGCATTACCATGTTGCCATAAATGATAATAAACATCATTATTAGATAACCAAAAGCGCCACCAATACCAATTTTGATTTCGTTAAGACCTTTGACGCTTTCTTCACCCGATGCTTTTGTCAAGCTTATATTGACATTAGCTTTAGCCTTATTTATGGCAAGAGTATCTAAATTTGCATTGACAAGATTGATTTTCGTCAATTTACCTGCAATACTATTTTGCATCTTTTCTGTAAAGGAAATGCTCGGACTATTATTGGATATATACTGTATGTTATTTTCGAAATCTTTACTATTGACTGATTTTGGAATATATAAAAGTCCTTCATAACTTTCGTTATTGATACTATCTTTTAAGATTTTCAAATCAACAAGGGACAAATCGAGGTAATTATATTCTGATTTTTTATTGTTTTTAGCTGTAAATTCCTGTACAAACAAACCCGATTCATCGTGAATTGCAATTTGTTTTGTGTCGGCTTTCATAGAACTCAAATAGCCCACAAATCCTGCCAATCCTATAAATAATAAAGGACTTAGAAAAGTCATAACTATAAAGGATTTATTACGGACCTTTGAAATGAATTCTCTTTTTATGATTAATGAAATAATACTCATTTATATTTTTAATTTATGGTTAACGATTTTAGATTTAAAATCACAACATTAAGGTTTATTTTTCACTAACAGTTTGAATAAAAATATCGTTGACACTTGGTATTTTCTCCACAAAATGAGTGACTTGACCGCGTTGTGTTAAGATATTCAACAACTCATTTGGCGTGGCATTTCCCAGTTTTATTTCTAATTTTAAAGAATCATTTAATGATTTAAAGTTAGCTGGACTAACGGTGAATTTTTGAGTTATATCATACATCAAGCCCTCTACATTATCGGATAACACACCTACTTCATAACTATTGGTTTTGAATTGTCTTTTGACATCATTTAGCTTTCCTTCAATCAGTTTATTTGATTTGTGAATTAATGCTATATCATCACACAATTCCTCGACACTTTCCATGCGGTGCGTAGAGAAAATTATTGTAGCACCATCCTCGCGAAGTTTTAAAATCTCATCTTTTATAACATTTGCGTTTACGGGATCAAATCCAGAAAAAGGTTCATCAAAAATTAATAATTTTGGTTTGTGTAAAACACAGACTACAAACTGAATTTTTTGAGCCATTCCTTTCGATAACTCTTGAATTTTTTTGTTCCACCACCCTTGAATTTCTAATCTTTCGAACCAATATTCGAGTTGTTTTTTGGCTTCAGCTTTAGAAAGACCTTTCATTTGAGCCAAATACAAGCATTGTTCTCCCACTTTCATAGTGTTATACAATCCTCTTTCTTCTGGAAGATAGCCTATATATTGAACGTGTTTGGGTTGTAATTTTTCACCATCAAGTATAATTTCTCCACTATCTGGCAAGGTAATTTGATTGATGATTCGGATAAGAGATGTTTTTCCAGCACCATTCGGACCTAATAATCCGTAAATACTACCTTTTGGCACGGCTAATGTAACTTCATTAAGCGCTACATAATCACCATATCGTTTCACTACTTTATTAACCTCAAGTATATTCATGCTTTATTTTTAATTGTTGTAAAAGTAAATAATTAGTGCCGAAATAGGTATAATTGTTACACAAAAAACCCATCCTTGTAATTTAAGGATGGGTTTCTAATGTATTTAATTCAGTTATGATAAATCACAATCACTGATTATGAAAACATATCTTTTACTTTCTCAAAAAATGATTTGTCTGATTTTTCAGGATTAGGAATAAAATTATCGTCTGTCAAAGCATTTTCAAAAAACTGTTTTTGTTCCTTGTTTAATGTTTTTGGAGTCCAAACATTTACGTGGACCAATAAGTCGCCGTTGCCATAACCGTTAATACTTGGAATTCCTTTTCCTTTTAATCTAAGGATTTTACCAGACTGGATTCCTTCTTCTAGTTTGATTCTTACTTTACCATTAATCGCTTCGATATCTTTAGAAATTCCAAGAACAGCTTCAGCAAAACTGATGTATAAATCATAATGCAAATTCTCTCCTTCGCGTTTCAAGAATTCGTGCTCTAGCTCCTCAATAGCAACAATTAAATCTCCTGGAATACTATTTCCTGGAGCATCATTACCTTTACTGGATACTTTGAGTTGCATGCCATCAACAACTCCTGCAGGTATTTTTATAGAAACTGTTTCATCTTCAAGAATCATTCCTTGAGAATCCGCATTAGCAGGTTTTTTGTCTAAAATTTGGCCAGAACCACTACAAGTAGGACAGGTTGAAGCCGATTGCATGCGACCTAAAATAGTGTTAGTGACACGCATTACTTGACCTTGACCATTACAAGTAGAACATGTTTTATAGCTAACTCCGGGTGCTTGAACCTTACGTTTTACTTTAACTTTTTTCTCGACACCATTGGCAATTTCTTCCAATGACAATTTTACTTTAATACGAAGATTACTTCCTTTAGCACGACGAACTCCGCCACCGCCTCCACCTCCGAAGCCACCAAAACCGCCTCCGAAAATATCACCAAACTGACTAAAAATATCATCCATGTTCATGCCGCCATGACCACCGCCACCGCCAAAACCGCCTGAACCATCAAAAGCTTGATGACCGTATTGATCATACTTGGCTTTTTTCTGAGGATCGCTTAATACTTCGTAAGCTTCAGCAGCTAATTTAAATTTTTCTTCTGCCGATTTGTCTCCAGGATTTTTGTCAGGGTGATGCGCTATAGCTTG
>CBDUEE010000215.1:0-4675 GCA_965366105.1 uncultured Flavobacterium sp.
TTGACTTTACCAAAAAATATGTCATTGCTTATTTACTACCTAAAACTGATTTGGAAACAGCAGTCAATCCAACAAGTTTAGAAAAAAATGACAAAGGAGAAATTACATTAAATTATAAAATTGTAGTAGGAAAAAAGCAGTCTTATACAACTATTCCAAATTTTGTAATTATCGTTGACAAAACGGAAAACGGAAAATTAACCTTGACTGAAACAAAATAGCTATAAGCTTGATATAAAACTAGAATTTCAATTAGCAATAATTCTAGTTTTGATTTTTGTTTTAAAATTGGCTTAGTAAATTGATACTCTTTTAGAGCATTAATTCTTTTTTTAAATAATTTGTTTCTAAAAAAATATTAGTGATACATTTTTCATCAAAAAATATACATTTGTTTACCTTTACAATCTTAAAATAGGAACTATGTCTGTCGCAAAAAAAGATTATAAAAGAATTACCACTAAGTCATTGATTGAAATGAAAGCTAATGGCGAAAAAATATCAATGCTTACTGCATACGATTATACCATGGCAAAAATCGTAGATACTGCCGGAATCGATGTTATTCTTGTGGGCGATTCCGCCTCAAATGTTATGGCCGGTCATGAAACTACTTTGCCTATAACTTTAGATCAGATGATTTATCATGCTTCCTCTGTTGTGAGAGCAATAGAAAGAGCGTTAGTTGTTGTAGATTTACCTTTTGGTAGTTACCAGTCGGATCCAAAAGAAGCCTTGCGTTCTTCTATTAGAATTATGAAGGAAAGTGGCGGACATGCTGTGAAATTAGAAGGTGGAAAAGAAATTAAAGAGTCGATTAAAAAAATATTGAATGCAGGAATTCCAGTTATGGGGCATTTGGGTTTAACCCCACAATCCATATATAAATTTGGAACTTACACCGTTCGTGCAAAAGAAGAAGAAGAGGCTGATAAATTGATGGAAGATGCCAAGTTATTAGAAAATTTAGGGTGTTTTGCTTTAGTTTTAGAAAAAATTCCAGCACATCTCGCCGAAAAAGTAGCCAAAAGTATCTCTATTCCTGTAATAGGAATTGGAGCTGGTGGTGGCGTTGATGGACAAGTTCTTGTAATACATGATATGTTAGGAATGAATAATGAATTTAGTCCTCGTTTCTTGAGAAGGTATATGAATTTATATGACGGAATGACAGCAGCCATTGGACAATATGTAGCTGATGTAAAATCAAGCGATTTCCCTAATTCAAATGAGCAATATTAACAATTTTAGCTCCTAAAAGGGTAATTCCTATGAAAATTCTTTCTAATAAATCAAACCTACAAATTCTCCATGAGGACAATCATCTTATTGTTGTCAACAAGCGTGTGGGCGATATTGTACAAGGAGATAAAACAGGAGATAAACCATTATCCGATGTGGTCAAGGAATATCTCAAAGACAAATACAACAAGCCGGGAGAAGTATTTCTAGGCGTTGTACATCGTTTGGATCGTCCTACAACAGGAATAGTAGTTTTTGCACGCACTAGTAAAGCACTGACTAGAATGAATGAATTGTTCAGCAATCGTGAAACTCAAAAAACGTATTGGTGCATTGTCAAAAACAAACCTTTAAAACCAGAAGACAAACTCGTTCATTACTTGAAAAGGAATGAAAAAAACAATAGCTCAAAAGCACATGTCAAAGAAGTTCCTGAAAGTAAATTAGCGAGTTTAGAATATAAAGTTATAAAAGAACTCAATAACTATTTTGCTCTAGAAATTAATCTTCACACTGGAAGACACCATCAAATTAGAGCCCAACTCTCCGCAATAGGTTCTCCAATAAAAGGAGACTTAAAATATGGTTTTGACCGCAGTAATCCTGATGGAGGAATCCATTTGCATGCACGGAAATTAGTCTTCATTCATCCCGTTTCTAAAGAAAACACAACAATTACAGCTCCTACACCAGAAGATGTGATTTGGAACGCGGTTTAATTCAACTAAAATTGTAGCCAAAAAAATACTTTACTAGCTTATAATAACCAAACAGGACTATTTTTTCCTGTTTGGTTATTTTTATTTGGAATAGAAAGTTAGATTACCATAATAATATGTATTTTTAGAATTAAAAATTCATCTAATGGATCACAAAACAGACATAAGCTACCGAAAAGAATCTCTAAAAAAATTACTTCATGTCATTACAAAACATGAACAAGAAATAATTACTGCTTTACATAAAGATTTTAAAAAACCAGCTTTTGAAGCTGTTTTAACTGAAACCAATTATGTAATTAATGATTTGAAAGAAACGATAAAAAATCTCGATTCTTGGGCTAAGCCAAAGAAAGTACGAGCTTCTATATTGAATTTTCCTTCCTCAGATTATATTTATAGTGAACCTTACGGTAATGTATTAATTCTTTCCCCTTGGAATTATCCCTTTAATTTAGCTCTATGCCCACTAGTGGCTGCTGTAGCTGCTGGAAATAAAGTCACCCTAAAACCATCTGAACTTACACCCCATACTTCCACAATTATTTCAAAAATAATAAGTGAAACTTTTCCCGTAAAAGATGTTGTGGTCATTACAGGAGATGCAACAATTGCGGCAAGTTTATTAAAAAAGCGATGGGATTATATTTTTTTTACAGGAAGTGTTTCCGTTGGTAAAATAGTTGCAAAAGCAGCTGCAGAAAATATAACTCCTGTAACACTAGAACTCGGTGGAAAAAATCCTTGTATTGTTGATGAAACTGCTAATTTAGAATTAAGTGCCAGACGAATTGTATGGGGAAAGTTAATAAATGCCGGACAAACCTGTGTTGCTCCTGATTATATTTTGGTTCACCATAAAAGGAAGGATGCTTTCGTGAAATGCTTAATTCATGAAATCGAAAAGGCATTGGGTACAAATCCAGAGGAATCTCCTGATTATGCTAGAATAATAAATTTGAAAAATTGGCAACGTCAGCTAAGTTTACTCGAAGATCAAAAGATTATTTACGGAGGACAATCTAACAAAGATTCGTTATACCTCGCTCCTACGCTACTTGATGAGCCTGAAATAGAGAGCTTAGTAATGAAAGAAGAAATTTTTGGACCAATACTACCTATATTATCTTACCAATCAGAAAAGGATATTGAAAGGATCGTTTTAAGCTTCGAAAAACCTCTTTCCTTGTACTTGTTTTCTGAAAACAAATCTTTTACCAATGAGATTTTAAAAAAATATTCTTTTGGTGGTGGCTGTGTCAATGATACAGTAGTCCATTTAGCAAACAATCGCTTGCCATTTGGTGGTGTAGGAAATTCAGGAATGGGAGCCTATCATGGAAAATTAAGTTTCGACATTTTTTCCCACAAAAAAGGAATTGTAAAAAGAGCTACTTGGTTGGATTTACCTATACGTTATGCACCTTATAAGGATAAATTGAAAACAATACGGAAATTATTAAAATGGATTTAAACAATTTAAAAACAGCCAAATATTAACCAAAAATACATTTAATTATTGCAAAGAGAGTAGTCTTAAAAAAGTAAAAGCAACTATAGAAATTAGTGCTAATTCGTATGTTTTTTGAAAAAAAATAAATGATAATTTTTGTCTATACTACAATTCAAAAAAATAAAAAAATTTGTATTAAATTACTACATTTGCCAACTTCTGCAAAAAAAATATAATTTTATGCCGAAGATTAACAGACAAAAAATATTTTGAAAGTAATTTTGTCTTTTTTATTAAAAATTTAGAATAAAAACAACAAACTAAATAAAAGTAAACCACATGAATAGCATTACTCAAGATCGCATAGAAACAATTAAAAAAAATGGATATTCCTTAGATTTTGGTACCGTTTTCGAACGTGCTTTCGAAAACTACAAAAAGATTGCATTGTATGGTGGTTTAGTGTTTTTTGTCTTTTTTTTCATCATTACTATTTTAGCGTCTGGAGTTTTAATTTCAGTTATTGGTGCTCCAGCAATTATAGAGTTTTTAAAACCTGAAAATTTAAAACCTGAAAACTTTAGCTTAAATATTATATTAACAATCTCAGGGGTTTCTGTTTTAATAGGATCTTTATTAAGTCCATTGACTGCGGGACTAATTAAAATGGCATATTGTGCGGACAATAACGAAGAATTTCATGTATCAACTATGTTTGAGTTCTATAAAGCACCTTATTTTAAAGAACTTTTCATAGCAACATTTTTAGTTTCTGTATTGAGTTCAATACTTTCGAATGTAATTAATTTTATTCAAATACCAGTTCTTAGTTTTGTTATTACTGTAGCTATAACATTATTCACCATCTTAATGATTCCTCTTATCATTTTCGGTAAACTGAAAGCCATACAAGCCATAGAGACCAGTTTATTAATTGTGTCAAAACAACCACTGATTTTATTAGGTTTAATTGTCGTTGGGTCGATAGCATCAGTCGTAGGATTTATAGGGTGTTGTATTGGTGTTTTCTTTACATTACCATTTATGTATTCTCTATATTATAGCATTTACAGTGAGATTATTGGTTTTGAAGCTAAAACTGAATTTGAAAAAAACATCTAAAAAAAAAATTATAATAAAAAAACCAAAATAGAATTACATAGCTATTTTGGTTTTTTATTTAAAATAATTTCTTAAATTGAACACCAAAATCTAGAATCCCAAAATTAGTTTTCCAAACTTAAGTAAATATATTTTATGG
>CBDUEE010000216.1:0-4668 GCA_965366105.1 uncultured Flavobacterium sp.
TATCTTTTATCGTTATTCAAAATCAGGGTGCAAAGAAAAGAAAAATAAACCTATTTACCAACAATATTATTGCACATTTTTTAAAATTTCTTTTTGCAGAAGCTCTAAACTTTTAAATACAGCCCTATCTATCACTTTTTCACGGGGTTGGCCGAAATTAAATTCTTCAACAATTATATCAGTTGGTGTAGCTATTGCAATAAAAACAGTGCCGATTTCTGCATTAGAATCTCCTTTTAATGGCCCTGCGTTTCCTGTGGTTGCAATTGCATAATCTGTCTTCATAATCTTTTTAATATTCCCCACCATAGCAGAAACTACCTCCTTGCTAACTACAGAATATTCATTTATTAGATTTTCTGGAATACCTAAAACATTGATTTTGGTCTCTGTCGCATACGAAACAACTGCCCCTTTGAAATACTGAGAAGATCCTGACACAGCAGTTAATACCTCTGCAATCTTTCCTCCAGTACAACTTTCAGCAGTAGAGAGTGTTTTGTTTTGCTTTTTTAATAATTTACCAATGACAACTTCAATTGTATCATCCTCATCAAATCCCACGATAATATCATGAATGATAGCATCTAATGACTTTATATTTTCATCAAGAGCTGCTTCTAGCATTTTCTTATCGGTACCACGAGCCGAAAGTCGCAAACGCACTCTTCCTAACGCTGGCAAATAAGCTAACTTTATAAATGCTGGCAGATTATTTTCCCAGTCTTCGATACGTTCCGCCACCATGCTTTCGCCTTGCCCGTAGGTTAGAATTGTTCGATGAATAATATAAGGCCGCTTGTATTCCTTAACCACTTTGGGAATAATTTCATTTTCTACTAAGTACTTCATTTCAAAAGGAACTCCTGGAAGCGAAATAAACACCGTATTTTCCTTTTTCATCCACATTCCGGGCGCAGTACCTACTTGATTGTGAAGCACAGTACATTTTGACGGAACGAGTGCCTGATCTTTATTCATTTGCGTAATTGGACGCTTGTAGAAACCTTCAATAATCTCCGTAACATGCGCCAGTACTTTTTGATCGACTACTAACTTATCTTCAAAATAATCACAAAATGTTTTTTTAGTTACATCGTCCTTTGTTGGTCCTAAACCGCCGGTAACGATAACTAAATCTACTTCGTTTTGAAGTCTCTCAAACGTATCTAAAATATGTTTTATATCGTCACTGATCGAAATCATTTCGTTGATTTCAACACCAATTTTATCCAACGCTTTTGCAATAAAACCAGAATTTGTATCGACAATCTGACCTATTAAAATTTCATCTCCTATAGTAACTATGGTTGCTTTCATTTTTGATTCTGATTTTTTTTGAAACTAATTGAACCAAAAAGAGAAATGTACTCCGTAGCACATTTCTCTTTTTGCGTGAGGGATAGTAGTGAAAATCCTTTTTTTATGAAGCGATAGCGAAATAAAATAAGATTGCAGCGGATAGCCCGACCGTTCTGTAATGAGAATGAAAGAATGGTCACGCCCAAATACTACACATCAAAATCTTTTTTTATTTCTTTGATTGCTTCTTTTACTTGCGTTTTAACGCTTTTAAAAGTTTCTTTTATATCCTTCTTTTTACCTTCTGACTTAGTCCAAGCCTCGATTTGAAGAATTTCTTCAAATGCGACGTTTAAACCCATCAAATCTAGTGTTGGTTTTATTTTGTGTGCATAAGCATAAGCATGCTTGTGATCTTTCTTTTTTATTCCTTCTTTTATTTGCATTAAATCTTCTGGAACTTCGGTTACAAACAAAGTTAGAATTTCATTTACAAATTCGGGATCATTATCTGAAAGTGCGTACACTTTTGAAAGGTTGTAATTTATAGCCATTATTTTACTTGTATTCTAAATAGTTGTTGTCCTTCTAAAAAGCCTTCTAAAACGTCATCTGATTTTACTGCTGCAACTCCTTCTGGAGTTCCTGTAAAGATAATGTCGCCAATTTTTAATGTAAAAAACTGAGAAACATAAGATATTAGCTCGTCAATTTTCCACAGCATCATAGCAGAATTACCAATTTGCGCCGTTTCATTATTTTTCTTCAATTCAAAAGTAATATTTTCTAGCGAACTAAATTGCTTTTTAGGCAAAAACTCACCAATAACTGCCGAGCCATCAAATGCTTTGGCTTTTTCCCAAGGTAATCCTTTTGCTTTTAATTTATCTTGTAAATCCCGAGCGGTAAAGTCGATTCCCACACTAATTTCGTCATAATATTTATGAGCAAACTTTGGCTCTATATACTTACCAACTTTACTTATTTTGACAATAATTTCGATTTCGTGATGCACATCATTGGAGAATTCAGGGATTACAA
Organism: uncultured Flavobacterium sp.; assembly: GCA_965366105.1. GTDB lineage: Bacteria > Bacteroidota > Bacteroidia > Flavobacteriales > Flavobacteriaceae > Flavobacterium. The sequence goes on from CBDUEE010000216.1 coordinate 2,344, forward strand.
AAGGGTGCTGCTTTAATAAAATAGCCGAATCTGGCTTCATAAAAACAACGGGCTCTGTAGGTCTTTCGTTCTTTAATTCTTCGATATGATTGGTGTAATTTCTACCGATACAGATTATTTTCATACTGTGTTTTTTGTTAAAAAAGTCCGTAGTTTTTATTTAGTATTCAGTTTTCTAAGCTTGATTGCTGTTAAAACTTTTTTAGTATATAAAGGAAAATCAGCATTTTGAATCCAGCTAAAATAACCAGGCTCTGTTTCTAGAATTTTATCCACCTTTACTCCTTTGTGTTTCCCGAAAGTAAAAATCTCTTCGTTATCCTTATCAAAAGCGATCATTCCTGCGAAATCTGCAATTTTTTTTCTAGTAGTAAATTCTGATAATGATTTCATATCATTTTCCAATTCGGGATAACGGTCGAGCTGTGCTTTTAAAATTTCATAAGTTGCCATCGTATCGGCTTCTGCAGAATGTGCATTTTCAAGCGCTTTTCCACAATAGAATTTAAGTGCCGCACTCAAGGTACGTTCTTCCATTTTATGAAAAACAGTTTGAACATCTACCGAAACTTTTCCTTTCATATCAAAGTCTACACCAGCACGCAAGAGCTCTTCGGCCAACAAAGGAATATCAAAACGATCGGAATTAAATCCAGCTAAATCACTGTCTTTAATCATATTATGTACTTGCGTAGCTAATTCCTTAAAAGTAGGCTCATTTGCTACTTTTTCATCAGTAATACCATGAACGGCGGTTGTTTGCGCAGGAATTGGAATCGTAGGATTCACTAACCAAGTTTTACTTTCTTTATTTCCATTTGGAAAAACTTTAAATATTGAGATTTCTACAATTCTATCTTTTCCAATGTCAATTCCTGTCGTTTCAAGATCGAAAAAGCATATTGGCTTACTAAGTTTAAGTTCCATTTTAAATTTTTGTGTGATTACAAATATAGAAATTTGGGTTTAATTTCATTAAAAGTTTCCTCTTTAAAGTTTGAAAAAATAGCATATAAATAAAAACCCGACTCCTTTTTAAAAACGAGTCGGGTCTAAATTGTATTTATCTATTTTTAAACGTCTCTATTCACGTCGAATGCTTCCAGATATTCAGCTACTCGTTTTACAAAACTTCCTCCTAATGCACCATCTACAACTCTATGGTCATAACTGTGCGATAAGAACATTTTTTGACGGATTCCGATAAAATCACCTTCAGGAGTTTCGATCACTGCGGGCACTTTACGGATGGCTCCAAGGGCTAGAATTCCTACTTGAGGCTGATTAAGTATTGGTGTTCCAAAAACACTTCCAAAAGTTCCAACATTCGTAACGGTATAAGTTCCACCTTGTGTATCGTCTGGTTTTAATTTTCCTGCCTTAGCACGACCACCTAAGTCATTTACCGCTTTTGCCATTCCAACTAAATTCAATTGATCTGCATTTTTAATTACAGGAACAATCAGATTACCGTTTGGTAACGAGGCTGCCATTCCGAGATTTATATTTTTCTTTTTGATAATAAAGTCACCATCAACAGAAATATTCATTCCAGGATAATCTTTTATTGCTTTTGCAACTGCTTCCATAAAAATTGGAGTATAAGTCAACTTCTCTCCTTCTCTCTTTTCGAAAGCATTTTTATTTTTTTCTCTCCATTTTACAATATTCGTCACATCTACCTCGATAAATGACTGCACGTGCGCCGATGTTTGTACGGAAGCGACCATATAACCCGCAATAAGCTTGCGCATTCTGTCCATTTCAATAATCTCATCACCACCGCTTACAGAAATTGGAGCTGCTTTTTGAGCAACTACAACTGCAACTGGTTTTTGAGCTGCCGCAATCGGCGCTATAGCTAATGGTTGACTTGTTCTATTTTTTACGTATTCTAAAATATCATTTTTAGTAACTCTTCCTTCTTTTCCAGTTCCTGAAATCGCAGCTAATTCTGAAACAGAAACTCCTTCTTCCTTAGCAATATTTTTTACTAATGGCGATAAGAATTTCTCAGACTCAGAAAAGTCAACAGGAGCAGCAACGCTCTCTTTAGCAACTTCTACCGTTTTTTCAACTTCGGCAATAGCTGCAGGTGCTACTTCTTCTTTTACAATTGAAACAAGGTCTCCGCCTTCAGTCTCAATTATTGCAATTGTCTGACCAACTTGAACTAAATCATCCTTACCGAATAATTGCTCTACTAAAGTTCCTGAAACTTCACTTGGCACTTCACTGTCAACTTTATCAGTTGCAATTTCTAGTACTGCTTCATCCGCTTCAATTTTGTCTCCCACTTGCTTCAGCCAGTTTGTAATAGTTGCT
>CBDUEE010000217.1:0-4662 GCA_965366105.1 uncultured Flavobacterium sp.
GTTCTTGGACGTCCAAAACCACTTGTTAAAAAATTTAGCAAGTTATAACCAAATAACTCTTACATTATGAAAAAATTAGTTTTAAGCGCAGCTTTATTAGTTGCTTTTTCTTTAAATTCGTTTGCTGCTGACAACGAAGTTACTAGTATATCGACTGTTAATCCAGAATCTACAGTTCAAGATGATGGTTGTATTACAATTAAACATAGATTGACTGAATCATTTGCAGACTCACAAGGTGAACTAGTATTAGAATTTCATTATATAGAATTTGAATGGTGTTATTAATGCAATACGCTATTTGTAATTAATTTTGGAATGGGACGCCATTCCTTTTTAACTTAAAAATTATGAAATATTATAAATTACTTTTCTTTTTTGTTTTGTTTAATTGGAGTAGTGCTCAAAAGAGTGTGAAAGTAAGTTATGAACAAAAATTTTATTACTCAGATAGTTTTTTTAATCAACTCCCAGAAAACGAAAGAGAAATGATGAAAATAGCTCTTAACAAACCTACTTATTTTGAACTTATTAATAATGGTGATTTTTCATTATTTAAAAGTGTTAATAATAAAGAAGAGGTAATAGCTTCTAAGGAATTAAATACAGAAACCTCTATGAATTCAGGGACAATAATGAAGCCTCTTAAGGTTTGGATTCTAAAAGATTTTGCAAAACAATCGTTCGTCAATAGTTCTGATGTAAAAGGGGAGGAGTTTTATATTGAGCAACCATTTTCAATAGAAGAATTAAAATACGATAAAAGAATTAAACTTATAGATGGGTATAAATGCCTTTCAGCTTATAGTATTAATACCAAAAATGACACTACTCAATATTGGTACACACAAGAAATCCCTATTATTGATGGTCCATTTTTACCAACTACGATTCCAGGTTTAGTTTTAAGTGTTGAGTCTAAGAAAAAAATACAGTATGCCACCAAAATTGAATTTTTTGATAAAATAATAGTGCTTGATGCTTTAAATAAAAAAATTCCATTTATTACTAAAGAAGATTTGCAAAATAAAATTCAAGAATCTAGAAAACCAAAGTCTTATACTGATGAATTTGGAAAAAAACATGAAACACATAGTGTGCTAATAAAAGAGGATAATTAGATTTTAGTCAATTATGAAAAATATTTTTTTGCTTGTTATATTTGTTTTTTTCTCCATTCCTCTTTCTGCGCAAAACGGAATTAAAGTTTTTTTTGAAACTCAAAAAACGATTAAGGAAGAATCCTTGAATTATCTTCCCGTTCACATTAGAGCTGCTGCTTTAAAACAATTGCAAAGTATTAAAGAGGAATCGTATATGTTGATACAAAATAATAAGGTTTACTATGAAACGATTGCTCAAAACAAAGAGGTTACTAATAAAGGAATTATAAATACTAAAGGCTCAGATAACAATGTTATTTTTGTCAAGGATCTTTCAATGACAGTCACTTCTAAAACATCTAAATTAGTAAAAGATTATAAAGCAAAAACAATTAAAACTAAAATAAATAATGAATTAGTGACGGAGAAACTACCCTTAGTAGTATGGAAGATTACTAATAAAAAAAAGAATATTTTAGGTTTTAAATGCTTTGAAGCAATTAGTGTATATAATCATAAACAACTTACAGTTTATTTTACAAAAGATTTATATGTGTTTGCGAGCCCAAGTAAATTGCCTTTTATTGATGGTGTCGTTTTAGAATATAACTATAATCAAAGTGCAGGCAAAGCTACTAAAGTGGAGTTAAACCAACCTGCAATTACTAAATTTTTTTAAAATTAGAAATTGAAATATATATTTTTCCTATTATTTCCCGTATTCCTTTTTTCTCAACAAACACTTCAGGTTAAAATAGTTGATGAAAATAATCTACCTGTATATAGAGCCATTGTTAGTGTTTCACAAGATGATAATCAGGTTACTTTTGGTTTAACTGATGCAAATGGTTTGTTTGAAAAACAATTGCCTTCAGGTTCTTATTTCTTGTCGGTAAAGAAACTTGGTTTTACATCCCTTCTGGAGCCAGTTTCACTACAAAAGAATGAAGTTTTAATCTTTGCTTTCCTTCCGGAAACGAATCAGCTTAAAAATGTTATTATTTCCAGCAGACCAAAATTAATGAAAATTAAGGAAGATACTATTTCCTATAATATTAATGCGGTTTTAGATGGAACCGAAAATAAAATTGAGGATGTTATAAAAAAACTACCCGGATTAGATGTTGATCAAGATGGTAAAGTAATGTATAAAGGGCAAAGAATTGATAATGTACTTATTGATGGGAATGAATTTTTTGGTAATAAACACCAAATGGCCACCCAAAATATTGATGCAAATATGATTGAAGGAATTGATTTGCTCACCAGTTATTCCGGTTTTGCAATCGCTAGTGGTGGAAGAAAAGGAATTGCTTTGAACTTAAAAACAAAAGAGAGCTACAAAAACAAATGGATTATGGATTTTGAATTGGCTTCCGGAATAAATAAGTCTTTACGCTTTCATTCTAATTCTTTTAAATTCTTTAAAAAAGGGAATATTTCCATTTTATCCGATTACAATACAATTGCTAAAACCCCAATTTCTAAAGAGGATTATAATGAAATGAAAGTAGTATCTGATGTAGATTCAGAAAATGGGGAGATAAAGGAGATAGAAACTCCAATATTCTTAAATTCTAATACTTTGCTCAAAGATAAGAAGAATGCATTTATAGGCTTAAACTATACAAGTCTGATTGATAAACGTTCTAAAATTACATTCGTAAATATTTTTAATAAAATGAATGTATCTGAATTCAATACAAAAACACAAACAAATATAGGTGATGCTAATAATACAGTATCTTTTTTAGAAAATAAAAATGCAACCTATAGCTTGAATAATTCGGCTTTTAAATGGGAATTTAATAAATCGGAAACTACTTTTATATCTTATGTGGTCGGTTTTAGTCCAAACTTTGATTCAGATAATCAAAATTTAATTCGATTACAAAATAAATTAGAGTATGAAAAAAATCACAATAATATAAATTTTGAACAGGTATTCAGAATCCAAACTAAGATTTTTAATTCCATTAATTATAAATTTGCTGTAAAACATTGTTTTGATTCCACTCAAGAAAATTTATATTTGTCATCACAAGAAAATTTGTTTATTACTACTTTTGACTACTTAAATCAAAAACGAAAATTAAGTGATAAAAATCTTAGCGTCTATAATTTTTTTACGTGGACTAAGAGTTTAAATTATTTTACTTTTAAAATAAATTTTTTATCACATCATCAAAATCTCGAAAATTTAGTTTTTCAGGACAACAAATTTAATGAGAATCTCACATTAAAAAATCAATTTCTACAAACCAATTTTTCATGGCTGAGGAATTGGAATGCTAAATTTCAGACTATTGCAGCTATTACTAGTACAACTTCAGATGTTAGGTTTCAAGATTCAAATGCTGTTCGGGTATTCTATGATCCTAATTTGAGTTTGATTTATAGTTTTTCTAGTTTTAATAAAATTACTTTTAATTATGTTTTAGAACATCAATTACCAACTATTTACCAACTGCAAGAGTCGGATGTTATTGATGACTTTCAGAGCATTTTGAAGCCTAGTCAGGTTAATTTTTCTAAATTAATTCCTAAAAACGCTTACTCTGTTCAATATTTAAATATAAATCCTAAGAGCTTTAGTGTCTTATTTGCGACGATGTCTTATGCAGTGCAGCAAAATTCAATATCAAATAATACAAATTATAATACCGGTTTTATTGAGAATGAAATAATAACTACTCCAGAAAGTCAGACTATACGAGGACTATTAATGTATGATTTAAAATTTAAACGTTTTCCTCTATCTATTAAAACTACTCTATTTTATTTAAAATCACTCGGCACTTCTCAGTTTATGAACTTGGAGAATGAGTTTGTTTCAACTAATTTTATGAATCGCTTTCAGTTGATTTCTAATTTTAAAAATTCTAATGTTCAATTCGGATTCGATTACAATTTTAGCACAAGATCCATTAATCAAAGTCAGAATAATTTTAGTAATACTTCCCAAAATCATCAGGTTTTATTATCTGTTCGAGGAAAATATAAAAATAATTTAAAATGGGATTTGGGATTTACTATTGATGATCAAGATTCAGGTTATGTCACTAATAAAATATTTTTTCTAAATGCAAATTTGCAATATGCCATAGCCAAGGATTGGAAATTGTCTTTTATGGGTAATAATATGCTTAATTTAAATAACAATCAATTAATTAAAACATCTTATAATCAAAGTTTTTTTACACAATCTACAGTTTCAATTCGTGCAGGTTATATAATGCTTGGTTTGAATTATGCTTTGTAATAAAAGAAAAAACCCATTTCAAATTGCTTTGAAATGGGTTTTTTAATATGAAGTTTAAGATAGATTATCCTAAAGCAGCTCTTTTGAAACCTGTAACGATAAGATCTTTACCAACAGATTTTACATAAGAAGCAACGTTCATAGAACCATCTTTGATGTAATCTTGATTAACTAAAGTGTTGTCTTTGTAAAAACGTTGAATTTTTCCTTTAGAAATGTTTTCTAACATTGCTTCTGGTTTTCCTTCTTGACGTAACAAATCTTTAGCGATTTCAATTTCTTTTTCGATAACAGCAG
>CBDUEE010000218.1:0-4634 GCA_965366105.1 uncultured Flavobacterium sp.
GGACAAAAAATGTGGATTTCGAATGCAGGTTTTTGCTCTGTATTCATCGTTTTTGCACGTATTGGTGATGATAAAAACATTACTGGTTTTATAGTAGAAAATACTGAAGGTAATGGGATTTCAATGGGTGAAGAAGAACACAAATTAGGTATTCGTGCTTCATCTACTCGTCAGGTTTTCTTTAATGAAACGAAAGTTCCAGTTGAAAACATGTTATCTGAAAGAGGAAATGGTTTTAAAATAGCAATGAACGCATTGAATGTTGGTCGTATTAAATTAGCAGCTGCTTGTTTAGACGCCCAACGTAGAGTGATTTCTGCCTCTACTAACTATGCTAATGAAAGAATCCAATTCAACACTCCTATTGCTCAATTTGGTGCTATTCGCGCAAAATTAGCAGAGATGGCAACAAATTGTTATGCTGGCGAAAGTGCAACTTATCGTGCTGCAAAAGATATTGAAGATCGTATTATTGCTCGTGAAGCAGAAGGTTCTACTCATCAAGAAGCAGAATTAAAAGGAGTTGAAGAATATGCAATAGAATGTTCTATTCTAAAGGTAGCAGTTTCTGAAGACATTCAAAACTGTGCCGATGAAGGAATTCAAATTTTTGGTGGTATGGGATTCTCTGAAGATACACCAATGGAAAGCGCTTGGAGAGATGCTCGTATTGCTCGTATTTACGAAGGTACAAATGAGATTAACAGAATGCTTTCTGTAGGAATGTTAATCAAAAAAGCTATGAAAGGCCATATTGATTTACTAGGGCCAGCTTCAAAAGTACAAGAAGAATTAATGGGAATTCCTTCATTTGAAACTCCTGATTATTCTGAATTATTTGCTGAGGAAAAAGAAATGATCGGTAAATTGAAAAAAGCTTTCCTAATGGTTGCTGGTGGAGCGGTTCAAAAATACGGACCTGACTTAGAGGCACATCAACAATTATTGATGGCAGCATCTGATATATTGATTGAAATATATATGGCTGAAAGTACGATACTTAGAACTGAAAAATTAGCCAAAAAAGAAGGTGAAGCTAAAGTGCAAGAACAAATTGCAATGGCCAAACTTTATTTATACAAAGCAGTTGATATTGTAACTCAAAAAGGAAAAGAAAGTGTGATCTCATTTGCCGAAGGTGATGAACAACGCATGATGCTTATGGGATTAAGACGTTTTACTAAATATAGCAACATGCCTAACATTGTTGCATTGAGAGAAACGATTACTACAAAAGTAGTTGCTGAAAATCAATATTGCTTTTAATAGCAAAAATCAATACTAATTCAAAATGTTGAAAAAGCCGTCAAGTTTTAAAAAACAAGACGGTTTTTTTATTGTACAAAATTATTCGTTACTTTTTCAAAATATAGTTTTGAGCTAAATCTCCTGTGATAATTTTACCTTCCATATCTAAGTGCGTTAAAGTGTTTTCACCAACTATATATTGATTAGATTCTTCATTAATACCTTGCAAAATGATAGTAGAGCCCTCTTTATTCCAGGTAAAACTACCTTTTTGGTCAATTCCTTTAAAGTCCTCTTTACCTAAATATTATGTCTTTTTAACGTAAGTCAAATCGCCGTTTACTATAATTTCTGTTTCAACTCCTTCGCAATCAGCACAAGGGAGTATTCCTTTATACACTCCTTCCCAATCTAGAGAATTCTGAGAATTATGTTGGTTTCCAACAACAAGCGTGGTATCTAGAATAGCATCAACCTATTCTATATCCATCATCTTATTTTCTTTTTTACAACTACTAATAAGGAGGATAAAACAAAACCAAAAAAATATTTTACTTGTCATATTTTATTTACTTCTTAAATTATCGATTATTTTTCTTCTCTATTTGAGATATTTCACCATAGTAGGAAATAGCACTTCGATTATTAGAATTAATAGTAAGTGTTGCACTTCCTTCGTCTAAAATAGAAAGTGTGATTTTAAAAACATCACCTTCTCCTCTCATCGTAGCATTTAGTTCGAAAGTTTTCTTTACTCTTACAATCGAAAACACTGCTGGCTTTCCTTCAAATTTTAATCAAGCATCACCGCCATAAGCAATACCGCTATATACCCTTCCGAAGAAAGGCATTTCGCTTTTGATAAAATCAGGTTTGAACTCGATAAAATTAGTATTAGTAGTTAAACCTATACTTCTGAATCCTTGTGGAAAAGCTATTTTAGCAACAAAAACAAATTCTTTAGAATCTACTAATGCATTAATTTGCTTAGAGCTATCAATTTTGTTTTCAACCCTTAACTGCTTTCTCGTTTTATCTTGAGCAAAACTGATCATGAACACAAATAGCAGAAGTAGTACCCCATTAATTCTTTTAGCGTTCATACTCTATTGTTTTTCGTTTAATATAAATTTTAACAAAAAAATGATGCCCTAAAAAGGGCATCATAAAGTAACTTATTTTTTAGTAAATCGCATCATAGCGACTTCGCCCATCATAAAGCTTAAAGTCTTACCATCTTTTGATACTGTGTAAGAATCAATTTTTTGAAGTGTTGATAAATAAACACTTTCTCCATCTCCAGGACAATACATTTTTGTTAATGCCATATCGTTTTTGAAATTGATTTTATTCCCATCAACATTTGGCTTACCAGAGTATCGATTGCAACCCGTTCCACCTGAAACTAAATCAGCTTTGAAGTCAAAGATGATCGTTGGCTTTTCATCTGGATATAATCCCTGAAAAGCAATTCGTGGACCCGTTATATAATTTAGCTCCCAAGAACCTTGAAGAGCGGTCTTGTCAGTTTTTGCGTTTTTTACTGAGTTACAAGAAAAGAATGCGAAACATGAAACTGTCAGCACAAGAATTAATTTTTTCATTATATTTTGTTTTATTATGTTAATATGATTAGCAGTGCAATAACACTGCCAACATTTCTTTAAAAAATAGTTTATATCACACGCATAAACTAAAAGCACCTTTACTTCTTGATTTCCAATACCTCAACTTTAATTCCGACAGCATATGAATTTGGAATTATTTTTGTTCCCTTTTCATTCGAATATACTTTGGTAAATTCAGCTCCGAAATATAAAATTATAGCAGAATAATAAACCCATACTAAGATTATAATAACTGATCCTGCTGCCCCATAAACAGTAGCGACAGTTGAACTACCTAAATAGAATCCTATGGCAAATTTACCAATCATAAAGAAAAATGAGGTGAAACTAGATCCTATCAAGGCATCTTTCCAACCAATTTCACCATCAGGAAGTGTTTTGAAAATTATAGCAAACAACATTGTTGTAGTTGCAAATAAGATTATAATATTAAAAATATAAAAAAAGTAAACGGCGGTATCTGGAAAATAAATTAGTAGTCTAGCATTAATAACATCCATAACAGTATTGACCATTAAACTAACCATTAATAAAAAACCAACAGAAGCAATCATTGAAAATGACATCAATCTATTTTTTATAAATTTCATAATGCCTTTATTGGGCTTAGCTTTCAATCCCCAAATTTGATTAATCGAACTTTGTATTTCTGCAAAAACCCCGGAAGCACCTATTAGCAACATTATTCCACCAAAAATGGCTGCAAAAGTATTACTGTCTGATAATTCAATATTTTTAATCGTTTCTTGTATTTGAATTGCTGCTGTGTTACCCACCATACCATTAATTTGACCAAAAAAACGACCTGTAACTGCATCTCTCCCAAAGAAAAAACTGAAAATTGACAAAATTATAATTAATAATGGTGGTAACGAAAATATAGTATAATAAGACAATGATGCACTTAATTTTATTGCATTATCATCATTAAACTCATCAAAGGTTCGTTTTAATAATTTCCAACTTGACACCATTACTTCTTTACCATTCATATTTATGTTGTTGCTTTTACTATTTCAAAATTACAAAAATACTTTACAGCTATTTGAAATGAATTTTACATAATTTCAGGCAAAACAGCGATATTTATGCCAATAACATATAAAAAAATAAATTATTTTATATGTTTTTTAACCCAATGAAAGTTTTTAATGTCTAATTTTATCTAAAATATTTAAGATTCTTTTTAAGATAAATTCAACACTCATGGAAAATAATAATACACGAAGAAATTTTTTAAAACAAACTGCAATACTTTCAACAGGAACCATTATTGGGTCTAGCTTATTCAATACAGCTTTTGCTAAGGAAAATGCTTTACATATTGATAGTTCAAATTTAGAGTTAGAAACTGTCAATTCACAGGATGTCTATACGCTGCCACAATTACCTTACGCTTACGATGCATTAGAACCACATATTGATAAACAAACTATGGAAATTCACCATAAAAAGCATCATCAAGCTTATGTAACTAATTTGAATAAAGCCCTTGAAACTTTAGATAAAAATTTAGTTTATGATTCTAAAACATTGGAAAACATTTTTGCAAAAATGTCTAAATTTCCAGAATCAATACGAAATAATGGTGGTGGACATTACAATCACAGCTTGTTTTGGACTTTAATGAAACCTAATGGTGGTGGAAGTCCAAAAGGAAAATTAGCTGATGCAATTACGAGCACTTATGGTTCATTTGACGAGTTCAAAAAACAATTTAGCGACGCTTCAATGAAACGATTTGGTTCAGGTTGGGCA
>CBDUEE010000219.1:0-4628 GCA_965366105.1 uncultured Flavobacterium sp.
TTAATGTCGCTTTAGGCAAAGCCAAATATATTGTAGGTCAGAATTTAGGTTTTGACATCAATATTATGGGTTGTGAATTCTATAGATTGGGAGTAGAAAGCCAAATGAGTTCCATGCCAATTTTAGATACCTGTACAGAGGTTACTGCTTCTTTATTGAAATTGCCTGGAGGTCGTGGTGGAAAATTCAAATTACCTACACTTACAGAATTACACAGTTACTTATTTAATAAGCCTTTTGGTGAAGCGCACAACGCGACTGCCGATGTGGAGGCAACTACGCGTTGTTTTCTTGAATTAATTAGACGTGAAATTTTCACAAAGGAAGAACTTGATGTGGAGCCAGGTTATTTCAAAGACTTTCAAAATAGAAATCCTTCCGAAATAAAGCTAATTGGTTTAAAACATATCAATCTCAAAGCGGCTTCGGATAAAATTCGCCAGCAATTTGGAGAAAAGCAGGAGCCAGCGGTTTCAAAACAAGAGCTTTCGGAGAATAAAAAAGTATTAGTTGATACACAGTTTGTGCACTTACACAACCATACCCAATTCTCAGTATTGCAATCTACCATTAGTATTGCAGCATTAGTCAAAGCGGCGGCACAACAAAAAATGCCAGCAGTTGCCATGACCGATCATGCCAACTTAATGGGAGCTTTTCACTTTGTGCGTGATATTTTATACCATAATAAAGCGGCAGAAGCCAAAAATAAAGCAGCAATAGAAAATGGTGAGGAACCCACTGAAGTTGCTATGAAACCTATTGTTGGTTGTGAGTTTTTTGTTTGCGAAGACCATAAAAATAAGTCGGTTAAAGATAATGGCTACCAAATAGTACTTTTGGCGAAGACCAAAAAAGGCTATCATAATTTAGCCAAAATGTCATCGATCGCTTATACAGAAGGATTTTATTATGTTCCAAGAATTGATAGAAAAGTAATTCAGCAGTATAAGGAAGACATTATCGTTTTGTCTGGAAATCTTTATGGTGAAATTCCAAATAAGATTTTGAACATTGGTGAAAATCAAGCTGAAGAAGCATTAATTTGGTGGAAGAACGAATTCAAAGATGATTTTTATATTGAGGTGATGCGTCACAATCAAGAAGACGAAAATCGAGTAAATACTTCTTTGGTTTCATTGGCTAGGAAACACGAGGTCAAAATTGTAGCGACAAATAATACCTTTTATATAGATAAGGAAAATTCGAATGCACATGATATTCTACTTTGTGTGCGCGATGGCGAAAAGCAAACCACACCTATAGGTCGTGGTCGTGGTTATCGTTACGGATTGCCGAATCAGGAATATTACTTCAAATCGGGAGACGAGATGAAGCAACTTTTTGCTAATCTGCCAGAAGCGATTTCTAATATATCGGAAATTGTAGATAAAATTGAAATTTACGATTTAGCTCGAGAAGTTTTACTTCCGAAATTTGAAATTCCAGTAGAGTTCAATGATCCTGAAGATGCAAAAGATGGCGGAGTTCGAGGGGAAAATGCGTATTTAAGACACCTTACTTTTGAAGGAGCAAATAGAAGATACCCCGAAATTACAGAAGAAATCCAAGAACGACTCGATTTTGAATTACTAACCATTTCAAATTCTGGTTATCCTGGATATTTCTTGATTGTGCAGGATTTAATTGCTGAGGCGCGAAGCATGGGAGTTTCTGTTGGGCCGGGTCGTGGCTCTGCAGCGGGTTCTGTAGTCGCCTATTGTTTGAAGATTACCAATATAGATCCTTTAAAATACAACCTACTTTTTGAGCGATTCCTGAATCCCGATCGTGTGTCACTACCCGATATTGATATCGATTTTGATGATGAAGGTCGCAGTAGTGTCATGGATTATGTGATTCGAAAATACGGTTCCAAACAAGTGGCGCAAATTATCACTTATGGTAAAATGGCCACTAAATCTGCCATTCGAGATACGGCGAGAGTACTGGATTTGCCTTTGTTTGAAGCGGATAAAATTGCGAAACTGATTCCAGGAATGATGCCATCTAAGTGGAATTTAGCGCGTTTTTTAAATGAAAAAGAAGACTTAATAAAAAAGGCTCTTCGTCCAGAGGAATACATAAACATTAAAGAATTAATAAGTCTTGCTAATGAAGAAGATTTGGGTGGAGAAACCATTCAGCAAGCAAAAGTTTTAGAGGGAAATCTACGAAATACAGGGATTCATGCCTGTGGTGTGATTATCACTCCGAGTGACATTACTGATTTTGTCCCTGTGGCTACTGCCAAAGATTCAGATTTGTATGTAACGCAGTTCGATAACTCGGTGGTTGAAAGTGCAGGGTTATTAAAGATGGATTTCTTGGGTCTGAAAACCCTAACTTTGATAAAAGATACCGTTAAATTAGTAAAATATAGAACCGGAATAGATCTTGATCCCGACACATTTCCTATTGATGATTTAAAAACGTACGAACTCTTTCAACGTGGTGAGACGGTAGGGATTTTTCAATATGAGAGTCCAGGAATGCAGAAATACATGAAGGAATTGAAGCCGACGGTTTTCCCTGATTTAATTGCCATGAACGCCTTGTATCGTCCGGGACCAATTGCTTATATTCCGAGTTTCGTCAAGCGAAAAAATGGCGAAGAAGAGATTATTTATGATCTTGATGCCTGCGAAGAACTACTAAAAGATACCTACGGAATTACCGTTTACCAAGAGCAAGTAATGCTTTTGTCCCAAAAACTAGCGGATTTTTCTAAAGGGGATGCCGACGTTCTGCGTAAAGCAATGGGAAAAAAACAAAAAGAGGTGCTGGACAAAATGAAACCTAAATTTATCAATCAGGCTGCCGCCAAAGGACATGCCGAAGATAAACTAGAAAAAATTTGGAAAGACTGGGAAGCCTTTGCGGAATATGCCTTTAATAAATCACACTCTACTTGTTATGCTTGGATTGCCTATCAGACAGCATTCTTAAAAGCCAATTATCCTGCGGAATATATGGCTGCAGTTTTGTCTAATAATATGAGTGATATCAAGCAAGTTTCTTTCTTCATGGAAGAATGCAAGCGAATGGGATTACAGGTTTTAGGACCCGATGTAAATGAATCCTTTTATAAGTTTACCGTGAATGATGATTATGCGGTACGTTTTGGAATGGGTGCTATAAAGGGTGTTGGTTCTGGAGCAGTGGCTACAATTGTAGAAAATAGAAAAGACACCAAATATAAATCGATTTTTGATTTAGCCAAACGAATTGATTTGCGTGCTGCTAATAAAAAGGCAATCGAAAATCTGGCTTTAGCTGGTGGTTTTGACTCGTTTGGTACTACAACTAGAGCACAATATTTTCATGATGATGGCGACGGAATTACGTTTTATGAAAAAGCAATTCGGTATGGTTCGAAGTATCAAGAAAATGAAAATTCATCGCAAGTAAGTTTATTTGGCGAAAGCAGTGATGTGCAAATTGCCGAACCTATTGTGCCGCCATGTGAGGACTGGAGTACGATGGAGAAACTCGCTCGAGAGAAAGAGGTGGTAGGAATTTACATTTCTGGACATCCGCTCGACGATTTTAAATTTGAAATGAAGTATTTCTGTAATTCAAAATTAGAGGCACTTAAAAACATGGAAGCACATGTGGGTAAAACACTCGCTTTTGGTGGTATCGTTTCTAATGTACAGCGGCGTATTGCAAAAAATGGAAAGGAATGGGCGATTTTTAACTTAGAAGGTTTTGATGAAAGTTTCGAATTTAAAATATTTAACGAAGAGTATTTGAATTTTCATCGGTTTTTACTACCTAATAATTTTGTTTATTTTAAAATTCAGATTAAAGACGGATGGGTAAATAGAGATACGGGAAAAAAATCTGAACCTAGAATGCAATTTACTGAAGCCAAACAATTACAAGATGTACTGAGTTTTTTTGCTAAGAAATTAATTTTATTACTAAACATATCAGATTTAGAAACCGATTTTATACATAAATTAAGTCGTCTTTTTCAAGAAAATAAAGGAGACAATACAGTTACTTTTGAAATTATGGAACTCGAAAAAACGAAAAGAATTATTGAAGTTGCTCCTGTTGAAACAGATAATGAAGAGGAAATTTTTGTTGATGAAATTGAAGACTCTGAAGTAGAAACAGATGAACTAACTGATTCAATTACAGTGGCAAAATTAAAAGTAGAAGAAATCGAGGAAATAAAAGTTGTGACTAAATTAACGATGCCTAGTAGAAAATTAAAAGTCAAAATTTCTAATGAATTGCTAATAGAATTAGAAAAAATGCAGATAAATTTCAAATTAAATTAATTTTAAGGGTAAGTTGTTGAATTTTTGATAGTTCGATATGTTAATTTTTTCATCGTAAGTGTCTGATTTTTATATGCATGCATATTAAATGATTTTTGTGTTCATATTTATTTGTCAAATGCATACTGGCTATGAATGAAATTAATTAAATTTGTGTTAAACAAAAAATAAAATTATGAAAAAGAACCTTTTTTTATTAGGATTTATGGCTTGCTCTTTGACTATGATGGGGCAAACTGACAAACAAGAAAGCTGGTATTTTAAATTAGGCGGATCTTACTTTACACAAACTGCAGCTACGGAATTTCCAGTTGTTGGTGGACAATTGCCCAACAG
>CBDUEE010000220.1:0-4624 GCA_965366105.1 uncultured Flavobacterium sp.
GACCTATTGCTTTTGCTAGTACAATGGACGCTAAAGGGAATCCAAATGTATCCCCTTTTAGTTTTTTTAATGTGTTTAGTGCGAATCCACCCATTCTTATATTTTCGCCAGCCAGACGGGTTCGAGACAACTCAATAAAACATACATTAATTAATGCCGAAGCAACAGGTGAAGTCGTGATTAATGTAGTGAATTATGATATGGTGCAACAAACCTCTCTTGCCAGTACAGAATATGCAGAAGGTGTTGATGAGTTTTTGAAATCAGGCTTGACACCAATTCCATCTGAGGTTGTAAAACCGTTTAGAGTCAAAGAATCTCCTGTGCAATTCGAGTGCAAAGTGACTCAGATTATTGCTTTGGGAACGGAAGGCGGAGCAGGGAATTTAATCCTTTGTGAAGTCGTACGGATTCATATCGATGAGAATATTTTAGACGAAAACGGAGCTATTAATCAATATAAAATTGATTTAGTTTCCAGATTAGGAGGGAACTGGTATTCTAGATCCAATCAAGGGCTTTTTGAAGTCCCAAAGCCACTAACAACTTTAGGGATTGGCGTAGATGCAATTCCTACTTTTGTAAAACAAAGTGCTGTGTTTAATGGAAACGATTTAGGGATGTTGGGAAATGTTGAAGCCTTGCCAACTGATGAAGAAATTACTATATTTGTAAAAGAGAATTTTGAAGTGAAAGGAGTGCTAAGTTCCGATGATGTTGTGAAAAAACACCAATTAGCTAAAGAATATTTAGACAAAAGCGAAGTATTGACCGCATGGAAAGTACTTTTAGCAAAAAAATAATTAGAGCCAAACAATTAAAATAGAGAAGATGGAAGTTACAGGAAAAGTAAAAGTAGTAAGCGCAGAAATGCAAGTAAGCGCAACATTTAGAAAAAGAGAATTAGTTGTAACGACTGACGAACAGTATCCTCAACACATAATGATTGAGTTTACGCAAGATAAAAGTGATTTATTAAATAATGTAGCTGTTGGTGATGCTGTAAAAGTTTCAATCAATTTAGGTGGAAGAGAATGGATAAATCCACAAGGCGAAACTAAATATTTCAACTCAATAAGAGGTTGGAGAATTGAAAAAGTACAGGCCGATGCACCTGCAGCACAAATGCCTCCAATGCCTGCAGCACAAGCATTTGCTCCAGCAACAAATTTAAACGAAGAAGAAGCAGACGATTTGCCTTTCTAAAATATAATTCCAATTTTTTAAAAACCAAATTCCAATTTTAGATTAGTTAAAATTAGAATTTGGTTTTTTTTTGAAGTTGATGCTTCTCCTTACCTCTGACATCGAAGATAGTGTATTGCCTAACAAAAGATTTATTTTTCCCAACTGTTTCTCAAGCCAATCGCGATGGGATTTTAGCCATTGGTGGCGACTTATCTCCGGAGCGTTTGTTGTTGGCTTACACAAGCGGTATTTTCCCTTGGTTCGAACCTGGTGAACCTATTCTCTGGTGGTCGCCCAATCCTAGAATGGTTTTGTTTCTAGAGGAGTTGATCGTCTCTAAGAGTATGCGAAATATCTTGAATAGAAAAAGCTTTAAAGTTACTTTCAACCAAAGCTTTCGAGAAGTAATTTCCAATTGCCAAAATATAAAACGCAACGGTCAAAACGGAACTTGGATTACCAACGACATGATAGAAGCCTATTGCAAACTTCACGAAAGTGGAAATGCCAAATCAGTTGAGGTTTGGCAAAATGAAGAATTAGTCGGTGGTTTGTACGGAATCGATTTAGGAACTATTTTCTGTGGCGAAAGTATGTTTTCATTAGTTTCAAATGCCTCAAAAGTGGCTTTTATTGCTTTGGTAGAACAATTAAAAACACAAAACTATAAATTATTAGACTGTCAGGTTTATAATCCCCATCTTGAAAGTCTAGGATGTCGTGAAATTAAGCGCACTGAATTTATGTCTATTTTAAGTAATGAAAATTAAGGCCTATTCCAGCTGTTCGTTGCAAGTCTTCCCTCAAAAAACTTTTTTTCTAAAGCCATAAAAGGAGCTTCCTGCCGGTCGCTCTTTTCTGTCTAGAAAAAATAGTTTTTTTCAGTCAGCGCTTTCCACTACCATCTGGGGCAAAAGTATTCCTAATTTTATTTTTAAACTTTGGGAAAGAGCTAACAGCTTTTAAAAACAAGTTATTTCGAAAACAAAAAATCCGTGTTCATCTCTCCAATCTGTGTCATCCGTGTTCCAACTCCTAAATTTAAAAAGTCAGCTTTGTAAAACTCCAATCCAAAGTTTTAAATAAAACCAATTCATTATGCAAAGTTGGTAAACCGATAATCAACTTCAAAGCTTCATGTGCCATCATTAATCCAATTAGGCCTGGCAAAGTGCCTAAAACTCCATTCATACTACAGTTAGGAACCTCTTTAGGGTTTGGAGGTTCCGGAAATAAATCACGCAAATGTTTACTTCCTAAATGATTAAAAACTGCCAACTGTCCTTCAAATCCTAGTATACTTCCATAAACTAATGTTTTCCCTAAAGCAACACAAGTATCATTCACCAAATAGCGCGTGCCAAAATTATCCGAGCCATCAACGACCAAATCAAAATCAGTAATAATTCTCGCAGCATTTTCAATCGTTATTTTTTCTTCGAAAGCCAAAACTGTAATTAACGGATTTAGTTTTTCTACGACCCTTTTTGCAGTCCAAGCTTTAGGAAAGCCTATTTGTTCTTCGGTATATAAAATTTGACGATGTAAGTTGTGAATTTCAATGGTATCAAAATCCACAATTCCTATTGTTCCTACACCAGCAGTTGCAATGTATTGCAAAACAGGGCAACCCAAACCGCCCGCTCCAATAACAAGAACCTTAGCATTTTTTAATTTCTCTTGTCCTTGATCACCAATTTCGGACAACATCGTTTGTCTATTATAACGTAAAAATTCTTGTATAATGCTCATTTTGATTAAGTCTTAAAGTTTTTAAAGTCGAAAGTTATAAAGTTAATGAAATACTTAATGAAGAATCGAGCTGTCTTTAAGACTTTCGATCTTCGACTTTTGACTAAAAGTTCTATCCCAATCTTTCCAAACGGGTTCGTATCCTTTTTGGGTAATAATGGTTGCTATTTCAGCAGCAGAACGCTCATCACTAATTTCAAATTGCTCTAAGGATTGCGGATCTACTGCATAACCACCTGGATTTGTTTTAGAACCCGCGCTCATGCTTGTAGTTCCTATAGCAATGATATTGTCTCTAAATTTTTGATTCTCCCGTGTCGAGATAGAAATTTCTAGCTCTTCATTCCACAAACGGTAGGCACAAATGAGTTGGGTTAAATCTTTATCATCCATAATGAAATTAGGTTCTATAATTCCTTCGGCTGGCCGTAATCTCGGAAAAGAAACAGAATATTTCGTTTGCCAATACGTTTTTTGCAAATAATCCAAGTGCAAGGCATTGAAAAAACTATCGGTACGCCAATCTTCTAAACCTAATAGAACGCCTAATCCTATTTTATGAATGCCAGCTTTCCCAATGCGATCGGGTGTTTCTAGCCTAAAATCAAAATTTGACTTTTTCCCTTTCGTATGGTATTTTTTATATACTTCTTGATGATAGGTTTCTTGATATACTAAAACAGAATGTACGCCAGCTTCATGCAAACGCTCATATTCTTCCTGAGAAAGCGGTTGCACTTCGATAGAAATTATCGAAAAATCTTTTTTTATTTGTTCGATAGCGTTCAAGAAATAATTGATGTTTACCGTGTAGTTGGCCTCGCCAGTGACTAATAAAACGTGATCGAATCCTGCTTTTTTTAAAACAGCTATTTCTTGTTTTATTTCTGTATCAGACAAAGTCTTGCGTTTGATTTTGTTGTCTAAACTAAAACCGCAATAGGTACAAATATTTTGGCATTCATTACTTAAATACAACGGAGCATACATTTGTATTGTTTTTCCAAAACGCTTTTTAGTGAGCGTATGACATTGTTGTGCCATTTGTTCTAAATAGGGTTGTGCTGCAGGAGAAATAAGTGCCAAAAAATCATCGAGATTGCGTTTGTTTTTTGCCAAAGCTTGCTCCACTTGTTCGCGGCTGGTTGCGTATATTTTGGATTGAATGTCTTCCCAATTATATAGTTCAAAAACTGATTTGAAGTTGTTCATCTGATTGTTGTTTAATGCACATTATAATTTTTAGCACGCAGATTTAAGCAGATTTACATATTATTTGCAATTCTTTTAATATCATTTAGAATTGTTAGTGTGTTGAAGTTGACAAGTATTCCTAATTTTTTATTAGTGAGTCTTAAATAGTTTGTAATTTGTTTATAATGAATGGGAGCCAAGTCTTCTACTGATTTTAATTCAATGATTACTTTGTCTTCTACTAATAAATCAATTTTAAAAGCAACATCTAATATGATTTCGTTATAAGGAATTATGATTGCAAGTTGTCTTTCAACTTTTAAATCCATTTTAGTCAATTCATAATACAATGCACTTTCGTATACAGATTCAAATAAACCTGGTCCAAGAGTGTTATGTACTTTGAAAATTGCTCCTCTTATTTTAAAAGATATATCGTTCTCTGTCATTTTTAAAATTTATAATTAATTAAAAGTATGTTATTTCTTTT
>CBDUEE010000221.1:0-4604 GCA_965366105.1 uncultured Flavobacterium sp.
CGTCCTTTCTTTTCGGGTAAAAAACCTTCGAAAATAAATTTATCATTCGGCAAGCCACTATTCACTAATGCAGGTACAAAAGCAGTAGCGCCAGGCAAACATTCTACTGTAATTCCGTTTTCGACACAGGCGCGAGTCAGTAAAAATCCAGGATCTGAAATCGCTGGAGTTCCAGCATCAGAAATTAAGGCGATGGTTTCTCCTGCTTTCAATCTAGAAATTAAATTCTCAACTGTTTTGTGTTCATTGTGCATGTGATGGCTGTGCATGTGTGTGCCAATTTCAAAATGCTTCAATAATTTTCCGCTCGTACGCGTGTCTTCTGCAAGAATCAAGTCGACTTCTTTTAGAATCCGAATTGCTCGAAAAGTCATGTCTTCGAGATTGCCGATAGGCGTAGGAACGATATATAATTTTGACATAGTTTAAATAATTAATTACAAATTTCAGTTTATCTAAATTTGCTAAAATGCCTATTCATTAATTTTAAAATAGATTACAAGAATTTTTTCTCTATAATATCCATAAAACGGTCTTCATATTCTTGCTTTCCATCCCAATTGTTATAATCTGGTTTTACCATTTCCTGAACAAAATCTCTAGTTTCGTAAAAGGTATTAAAGGTAATTAATTGGCTTAAAACACGATTGTAATCCTCACTACTATTACCAAAAAGATGTTTTATAAAAGCCAATCTATCATTTAAATCGATGTTTATTCCTTTAGATAGTTTATCGTTCAGGGAAACTATTTTTGGTTCTGATTGCTCAGCTACTTCAGTATCAATAGTATTGGTTTTTAAAACGGCTGTTTTGTTCTCGTCAGCTGATGTGGGATTGTCAATTACAACAGGAGTTGGGATACTATCAAACTGCTGTTTTTTCACAAAAAGAGTGTCATGATAATTCCCTCCTAATAAATCTTCAAAAGAAATTTGTACTGCCTCCGTTTTCTTTGGCACTTCTAGTTCTGTTTCGACTTCATTTATTTGAGATAATTCGAAAGCAGGAATTAAAGGAGCTTCTTCTGTTTCCGAGGCTTCTTCGTTAATTTCAATTTGATTTTCCTCAATTGTTTCTTCCGTTTTTTCTTCAACAGTTTCTAAAGTCGTTTCTTCTGAAGTTTTTTCTTCTAATTCTTCTTCGATGATTTCAGCTTCTTCTGTTTGTTGGATAGAGGATAATTCTTCTGTTGAATTTTCAGTAGATAAAGTAACGTTTTCTTCTTTCTTTTCTTCTTCAACTGCAGCTTTTTCTTGAGTAGCTTTTTCTTCTACTACAATGTTAGACTCCAGTTCTAAATTTGGTGTCTCAAAAACGGATTCTATTTCTTTAGTGATTTCTGAATATCCAATGGTAGGTTTCACTTCGCTAAAATGATCTTCTACAAATCTTAGAACAGCCAATTTTTCATATAATTTCTGTGTTTCTAAATATAATTGATTGATGTCAGATTTATTTTTTAACTGTAATACTCTGTGCGCAATGCTGATGAGATCAGCTTCCAATTTTTTTTTCATAACTTTGAAATTGTAGTGTGTTAGGCGGGTCTTTTCGATATATTCCTTCCGGAGTTTTATTTTAGCTAGTGGAAGAAGCGACCTTTTAATAAAAATGTCATACTTTTGAAACGACGTAAAAGTATAAAATTTTTAAGTCGATTTCTCTATTACAAAGTAATAAAAACTATTCATTTTTTAAGTCAGAAAAATACAAAATGTTTCTCGAAAATACAGTAAATCATAAAGAGCAGTTCGGCTGGATTGAAGTCATTTGCGGATCTATGTTTTCGGGTAAAACCGAAGAATTGATTCGTCGTCTCAAAAGAGCACAATTTGCTAAACAAAAAGTTGAAATTTTTAAACCTGCTATTGATACCCGCTATGATGAAGAAATGGTGGTTTCACATGATGCCAATGAAATTCGCTCTACACCTGTTCCTGCTGCCGCAAATATTGCAATTTTGGCTCAAGGTTGTGATGTAGTTGGTATAGATGAAGCTCAGTTTTTTGATGACGAAATCGTTAAAATTTGTAACGATTTGGCTAATCAAGGGATTCGTGTTATTGTAGCTGGTTTAGACATGGATTTTAAAGGCAACCCTTTTGGTCCAATGCCTGCGCTTATGGCAACTGCCGAATATGTAACTAAAGTTCACGCTGTATGTACGCGCACCGGAAATTTAGCTAATTATAGTTTTCGTAAAACGGATAATGATAAATTGGTAATGCTTGGTGAAACCGAAGAATACGAACCGCTAAGTCGTGCAGCTTATTATCATGCAATGCGAAAAGATCAAGAGAAGTAAAACTCAACCAAGAAGAGCGAAGCGGAACTAGATTGAAATATAAAAGTGGATAAAATAAAAATCCTTTCAGAATTTTAAATTCTGAAAGGATTTTTATTTTGTAGAAACATTATTTTTTTGAATTGCTTTAGAGAAAAACGGCACAATAAATATATGATAAGTATTATTTTATTTGTCAACACTAAACTCAAATAAGCAATCTTACATTTTCTTTCTCATTCTCGCTACAGGAATATCGAGTTGTTCTCTATATTTTGCAATGGTTCTTCTAGCAATTGGATATCCTTTTTCTTTTAGAATTTCAGCCAAGTGATCATCCGGAAGTGGTTTTTTCTTGTCTTCTTCCTCAATCGTATTTTGAAGAATCTTCTTGATTTCTAAGGTAGAGACATCTTCACCTTGATCATTTTTCATCGCTTCCGAGAAAAATTCTTTGATCAATTTCGTACCATAAGGCGTTTCTACATATTTGCTGTTAGCCACACGTGAAATGGTCGAAATATCAAGACCTACCATATCAGCGATATCTTTTAGAATCATGGGTTTCAATTTGGTTTCATCACCATCCAAGAAAAATTCTTCTTGATAATGCATAATCGCATTCATCGTAACAAAAAGTGTTTCCTGACGTTGGCGTATCGCATCGATAAACCATTTGGCCGAGTCTAATTTTTGTTTGATAAATTGAACCGCATCTTTTTGCTGTGCTGATTTATCACGCGAATCCTTATAGGTCTGCATCATTTCCTGATAATCTTTAGAAACGTGCAGGGAAGGAGCATTTCTACCATTTAAGGTTAATTCTAATTCGCCATCAACAATTCTAATCGCGAAATCAGGGACTACATTTTCGGTAATTTTATTGTTTCCAGTAAATGCGCCACCTGGTTTTGGATTTAGTTTTTCTATTTCATGAACCGCTTTTTTAAGTTGTTCGTTCGAAACGCTATATTTTTGAATTAACTTATCGTAATGTTTCTTAGTAAAGGCATCAAACTGATTCTCGATGATATCAGTGGCAAGTTCTACATATTCTGTTGGCGTTTTATGTTTTAATTGCAACAATAAACATTCTTGTAAATCACGCGCTCCAACACCCGAAGGTTCTAGTTCATGAATAACTTGCATCATTTTTTCGACCATTTTCTCATCAGTATATATCCCTTGTGTAAAAGCCATATCATCTACCATATCTGAAATACTTCGACGGATATAGCCCATATCGTCAATGCTTCCCACTAGGAATTCTGCAATTTCACGCTCTTCATCATTTAAGATAAAAGTATTCAGCTGATTGATCAAATCTTGATGAAAACTTACTGGCGCTGCAAATGGTGTTTCACGGTCTTCATCGTCGTCACTATAATTGTTGGCTTGTGTTTTGTAATCTGGAGTTTCGTCGTTGCTTAGATATTCATCAATATTAATATCTTCGGCATCAATTCGCTCCGATTCGGCATCATCATAATCATCGTAATCCTCATTTTCGAATTCATCTTTTTCGAATTCGTCTTCTTCTTTTCCAGCTTCGAGAGCTGGATTTTCGTTCATTTCTTCTAATAAACGTTGTTCAAAAGCTTGCGTAGGCAATTGAATTAGCTTCATCAACTGAATTTGTTGAGGAGATAATTTCTGTGATAATTTTAAATTTAAGAATTGCTTTAGCATTTTTAATGTTTAAAAAGTTTAAGATTTAAGGTTTAATGTTGTAGAAAATTCAAACAACTTTAAACCTTAAACTTGAAACAAATTTTTAAAATTCAGCGTTTTGTGGTGTTCTAGGAAAAGGAATTACATCTCTAATGTTAGTCATTCCCGTGACAAAAAGAACCAATCTCTCGAATCCAAGACCAAAGCCAGAGTGAACTGCAGATCCAAAACGTCTAGTGTCTAAATACCACCATAATTCTTCTTCGTCAATTCCTAAAGCTTTCATTTTTTCAACCAAAACATCAAAACGTTCTTCTCTTTGAGATCCACCTACGATTTCTCCAATTCCAGGGAAAAGGATATCCATTGCACGAACTGTTTTTCCGTCCTCGTTCAAACGCATGTAAAATGCTTTGATATTGGCAGGATAATCAAACAAGATTACCGGACATTTAAAGTGTTTTTCAACTAAATAACGCTCGTGTTCTGATTGTAAATCAGCACCCCACTCATTAATGATATAGTTGAATTTTTTCTTTTTATTTGGAGTACAATCTCTCAAAATGTCAATTGCTTCAGTGTAAGATACACGTTTGAAATTATTTTCTAAAACAAAATCTAATTTTTCTAATAGTGGCATTTCGCTT
>CBDUEE010000222.1:0-4576 GCA_965366105.1 uncultured Flavobacterium sp.
AATCAGCGGCATTTTCTCTACTAAAAATGATGGGTGGTTTTATTTTTAACACGTTGTACAAAGGGCCATCTGTACTGATAAAGAAGCCACGCTCTTTCATCATTTCTACGATTTGATCAATTTCAGGAACAGCAGGCTGTAAAGTGATCCTATCTCTCACCAATTCGACTCCCACAAATAACCCGTTGCCACGAACATCACCAATGATATTGTGTTTAGGTTTTAATGCCGACAAACGCTCTAGTAAATAGTTTCCAACTTCAAAGGCATTTTCCTGTAATTCTTCTTCTTCAATTACCTTCAAAACGGCTAATCCTGTCGCCATAGAAACTGGATTTCCTCCAAATGTGTTGAAATATTCCATACCGTTATTAAAAGCATCGGCAATTTCTTGAGTAGTTATTACGGCCGCCAAAGGATGTCCGTTACCAATTGGTTTACCCAAAACAACGATATCAGGTATGACGTCTTGCAATTCAAAACCCCAGAATTTTGTTCCTACACGACCAAAACCAACTTGAACTTCATCAGCAATACAAACTCCTCCAGTCTTTCTCACTTTGGCATATACTTCTTTTAAATAATTGGGAGGTAACGCAATTTGCCCTCCCACTCCCAATAACGTTTCACAGATAAAAGCAGCGGGTTTTTTAGATTCTATTTCTAATGATTCTATAATGCGGTCCATATCTTTAGCATATTTTTCACCCGCTTTATTATCTCCATATTTGAATTCTCCTCGATACATATCGGGATTTTGCGCTTTGTGAATGTATGGCATTTTACCAAAACCGCCTTTACCATCAAATTTGTAGGGACTCATTTCGATAGCTGTCGTAGAAGTTCCATGATAGGCGTGATCCAGAACAATTACATCTTTTTGTTTGGTAAAATGGCGACTCATTCTAATAGCCAAATCATTGGCTTCGCTTCCAGAGTTGGTAAAATAACAAACCGTTAATTCTTTGGGTAATGTTGCAGTCAGCCTCTTTGCGTATTCAACAATATTATCATTCAGGTAACGTGTATTAGTATTCAATGTAGCAATTTGTTTTTGCATTGCTTTTACCACCGTAGGATGACAATGTCCTACATGGCTCACATTATTCACACAATCCAGAAAGGTGTTGCCTTGATCATCATATAAATATTGTAGCGCTCCTTTATCAATTTTTACTTTTTTGTTATAGCTAATACTTAAATTATTACCAATATATTGCTTTCTTTCTTTTAGAATCGTCTCGTGATTATCACTTGTATTTATAATCGATGAAAATCCACAAGCGAGTCTAAGCTCATTGTGCGCTTTCAAAGGATTGATTCGGATAAGTTGATCTAACAATTTCAAAGCCGGTTTTTCTGTTATAAAGTGATGTTCGTTTGTACTATCCATCGAATAATTAAACGCTGACTTACACAAACTTATACACAATCTCCCAGCAATCAGATAATACAACAAAGAAACTTCCAGCGGTGTTAAAGCCATTTTTTCATGATACCCTCTTACGATTTGAGTTGCAACTTCCAGCGGTTTTTCGCTATTTAACATCGCATAAGTGCAAGCAATTGCTAAATTATTGACTAGTGAAGTATGTACCATATCGCCAAAATCTATCAAACCAATAATACGATCTCCATCAACCAAAATGTTATAATCGTTAGCATCGTTATGGATAACAGCAGTTCTTAAGTCCGCAATATTTGGAGTTACTTCCGTTTCAAATTGCAACAAAAAATAAGCTACTAAACGTCTGTTTTCATGTGATTTTATACAATGTAGATTCCTCCTTGCTTCTAATGCATTTTTGATATCCCATTCGTAATAACGGTTGGCGGCCGGATGTTTAAAATCTTTTAAAACAACATCCATTTCGCCTAAAAACAATCCTAAATTCTTGGACAAACTTGAAGACTTTTCTTTTTGATTTATCCAAAAATCACCTTCTAAATAACTAAGCATTCGAAAATAAAATTGGTTTTCCTCTAGAGTGATTTGACCAATAACTTGATTGTTTTTCGTTGGAATATAATGTTGAAATTTTTCTGATAAAATACTATTTGAAAGAACTTTTATCATTTTTACCTGCGCTTCTAAAAAGTAAGGATTATGTTCTTCAGTAGCTATTTTAAAAATATATTTTTTATCAGATGAATCGGTTAACAGAAAATTGAGTTCGTCGTATCCATTGAGTATTTTGCAACTCACCTCTAAATTGTAATGTTCCTGAATAAGTGAAATAATAAATGACTCGGTAAATTTCATAATGTATTAAGTTTATTTAGATAATTACAATCCAGAACTAGCAAAATATTTACTTGTATAGTTGTTTCTATTAATTCAAGGATAAAAAAAAAGCAGTCTCGAAAGACTGCAATTTAATTTATTTTTGATTACATATGACTTAAAATTTCCTTCTTAAAATTATCATACTCACCTTGCATGATTAATCCGTTATCTAAGAGCTTTTTATAATTCTGTAATTTTTCAAAAAGTTCGTCTTGAGATAAACCACTCAATCCGTGCTCTTTTGAAGTTTCTAATTGTGTACTAAACTCTTCTTTTTCCATATTAAAAACGGGAGGAGTTACAGGCATGATTTCTGCAAAATTAGTAACTTCTTCAGTTTCAATTTCTTCAACAATTTCTTCTTCTTGAATTTCCTCTACCAGAACTTCCTCTATTACTGTAGTAGAAGAAACAGCTCCATTTTTCAGAATATCCAATTGTTCTTTAGCATAAGTAAAAATCTTTCTCGCTTGAATTTTCGGAATATAATCAATAGAAACCGTCATATCTGTTTTGGTAGAAAAGGAGAACTCCGAACCTAGAATATTTTCTTTTACAAAAGTACCTTCAATTTGATCCCAAGTATAATCTGTAAAATCCATAGAAAGTCCTAGATTTTTTGGCTGACAAATAATAATTCTTTTATTTGTCATAACAATACCATCAGGTAAAACAGTTATTGCAGGCTTTTTTTGAACCGCGATGTATCCAATTTCCTCATTCTTCATTAGTAAATCACTCAACTTTGAAGCTATTTTTTCAACTGCCTTTGGATCTTGCTCTTCGTTTAAAAACTTTTTAAATTGTTCCTTCATATTTATGCTGAATTATTTCAGTTGTTGTTTATTATTTATGTTTCATTACCTAACAAAAGTAATACCTAATTTTATAAATCTAAAATTTCATTTTGCAATTTCTTTGTTAAACTTTTGAAAACCAATTCATAGGAATGATCTATTAATTGATTTATCAATACATCTGAAACTTTTTTATTTATACTAACTGTATTCCAGTGCAATTTGCTCATGTGAAATCCAGGTTTAATGTCATCGTATTCTATTCGCAATTCTAAAGCGCGATCAGGATCGCATTTTAAATTGATGGCTGGCTTGCCTTCTTCCCACTTTGACAAAGAAGAAAGAGCAAATATTTTTCCACCTACTTTAAAGACTAATGTATCTTGATCAAATGGAAAATGTTCTGTAACTCCTTTTTTAGAAAGGCAATATTCATAAAAACTTTCTAGATTCATTTGATGATTTTTTCCATTAATTTTTCTGGATTTGCTAATTCATGAAAACCAAATTTACGATATAAAAAATGGGCATCACTAGTAGCCAATCTCCAAATTTTAATATTTTTAAGTTTAGGTTCATTCATCATGTTTTCGATCAAAATAGACGAATACCCTTTGCCACGATGCTCCTCTGTAATAAAAACATCCATTAAATAAGCAAAAACAACATAATCTGTAATTACTCTTGCAAATCCAATTTGCTGTTCATCAAGATAAATTCCAAAACAAAACGAATGATCAATTGTAGTT
This sequence comes from uncultured Flavobacterium sp., assembly GCA_965366105.1. Lineage (GTDB taxonomy): Bacteria > Bacteroidota > Bacteroidia > Flavobacteriales > Flavobacteriaceae > Flavobacterium. Next base: position 3,834 of record CBDUEE010000222.1, read on the forward strand.
TGAACTTCTTGCATAGTTCGTCCAGCCGCCCAATAAACATTTTTTAAAAATTTTTGAATAAATGGAACGTCTAGTTTGTTTTTATCCGTAGAAATTGTAATCATTTTATTGTTTTTTTATTAAATTTCAATTTCAAATAAACTAAAAGAGCCTTCTTTATAATGTTCTGGCAAATCTGCTGTCCATTCAATTTCACTGATGCCTTTATAGGTAAATCCGCAATTTGTATAATATTCGTTGATGCGTTCATTTCCGCTGTGCGTGTCCAATCTAACAAATAATTTTTCGTTTTCTTTGGCATAATTTACCGCCCAATCAACAATTTTTTTAACATAATTTCTACCTCTAAAATCCGGATTTGTGGCTATTCTATGAAGGTAAACAGAAGGTTGCAAATTGGCTTCTTTCCAAATTATAGCATCGTTAAAAGTTAATACAAAAGTGCAAGCCACTGCTTCATTTTCCTTGATTACAAAATGACGTTTTTCGGCAATTTCCTGCTCTATTAAACTTCTTTCAAAACCTCTCCAACTTTTTTTAGCTACCTTTTTTTGATATGCTGTTGCTGCATCATATATTTTGAAAACTGCATCAATATCTTCGGTCTTACTATTTAAAATTTTCATTTTTCTATAATTATTATATTTTATATAAAATGGGTTTACTCGGACTAGCATCATTCTCAAAAGAAGCAATTTGTAGATTTAGCAAATAACTCCCGTCTTGAATTGCATCTGTTACAT
>CBDUEE010000223.1:0-4561 GCA_965366105.1 uncultured Flavobacterium sp.
TCTTACATTAAATCATATTATAAATTCCCGCATAACAGTTCGTCATGGGTTTAATTATTAATTTTAATAAATTGAATAAAAAATTATATAATTTATCAGGAATTAATTTATCCTTTTTTTGAAATTAAATAGGAAAAAAAATAAAAAAAAGATCGATTCTTTAAGTAATTTAAGTCTGATTCATTAGTGTAAGCCTCGCGCTCAAAACAAATATTTCTATAAGCATGATTGGCATTTTTATATTGGAACAAACGAAAAATATATTCTACTAAGTACCAAATAAAAAAAGGAAGTATTAAAAGTTCTAATTGTTGACGCAGATGAATTTTTTCATGATTAATAAAGATCAAATTTTCTCTATCTGCTTTATACTTTACAAAAACAAAGGGAAATACTGTTAATCCATTATATCCTTTAGGAATTAAATATTTAGCAACAATCAGAAACATTAGCTATAAAATTTATAAATTTGTATTACTAAAATAGCACAATTTAACGAAAAAAACAATTCTCAAAATTAGCCTTAGAATGATACAATTAAAATTAGTTTTAGAATAGAAAAGTAAAAAATATGAATGACCAAAGTAATGAAAATAAAGTAATAGAAGGCGAAGATTTTTATTTCACACCTGAAGGTTATAAGTGTTTTACCGAAAAACACCATTTAAAAAGAGGTTATTGTTGTAAAAACGGATGCCGTCATTGTCCTTATGGATTTGACAAAAAAACAGGATCTATCAAAAAATAGTTTTAGGATTGTTCCTCTTAGAAAATTAGGCTTACAGACTTGCTTTTTTAATCTGCATCGTTTCACAAAACAGAGTTCAAACAATTATTCAATCTCTCACGAATACAAACAGCACCGAAAAAAAATGACTTTCAAAGAACAAATACAACAAGGAATTCCATCTGTTTTACCTAAACAAAAAACATACGAAACAGCGATAAATCACGCTCCAAAGCGCAAAGAAGTCCTTTCGACAGAAGAAAAAAAATTAGCGCTTCGCAATGCGCTTCGTTATTTTGAATGCCAACATCATGCTGAACTAGTAAAAGAATTTTCTGAAGAGCTTGAAAAATATGGACGTATTTACATGTCCCGTTTGCGTCCTGATTATGAAATGCGAGCCCGACCAATTTCGGAATATCCAGGAAAATCAGAACAGGCTAAAGCAATCATGCTCATGATTCAGAACAATCTGGATTATGCGGTGGCGCAACATCCGCACGAATTGATTACTTATGGTGGTAATGGAGCCGTTTTCCAAAACTGGGCACAATACTTATTGACGATGCAATACTTGTCCGAAATGACCGATGAACAAACATTGACCATGTACTCGGGACACCCAATGGGATTATTTCCTTCTCATAAGGAAGCACCGCGCGTAGTAGTTACAAACGGGATGGTAATTCCAAATTATTCTAAACCGGATGATTGGGAAAAAATGAATGCTTTAGGCGTTTCTCAATACGGGCAAATGACTGCAGGAAGTTACATGTATATTGGTCCACAAGGAATTGTACACGGAACAACAATCACTGTTTTGAATGGTTTTAGAAAAATTAAAAAAGAACCAAAAGGAGGTTTATTTGTAACATCTGGATTAGGCGGTATGAGTGGCGCGCAACCAAAAGCAGGAAATATTGCTGGTTGCATTACTGTTTGTGCTGAGGTTAATGCAAAAATTACACACATTCGTCACAGTCAAGGATGGATCAATGAAGTGATAGAAAACATTGATGACTTAGTTGCAAGAGTATCTTTGGCAAAAGCCAATCAGGAAATTGTTTCTATAGCATACTTAGGAAACGTGGTAGATGTATGGGAGAAATTTGATCAAGAAAACATACATATTGATTTAGGAAGTGACCAAACTTCACTACACAACCCTTGGGCTGGCGGATACTATCCTGCTAATATTTCGTTTGAAGAAGCCAATGAAATAATGGCAAATAATCCAGAATTATTCAAAGAAAAAGTACAAGAAACATTACGCCGTCATACCGCAGCAATAAATAAACATACTGCCAAAGGAACTTATTTCTTTGATTATGGTAACGCTTTCTTGCTAGAAGCTTCTCGTGCTGGCGCGGATGTTATGGCAGAAAACAAAATCGATTTTAGATATCCAAGTTATGTTCAAGATATTATGGGTCCGATGTGTTTTGATTATGGTTTTGGACCTTTCCGTTGGGTTTGTGCCTCCGGAAAACCAGAGGATTTAGCCAGAACAGATGCAATTGCTTGTGAAGTTCTAGAAGAACTGGCAAAAACAGCACCTTTTGAAATTCAACAACAGATGCAAGATAATATTCAGTGGATAAAAGGCGCCCAAGAAAATAATTTAGTGGTGGGTTCACAAGCCCGAATTCTTTATGCAGATGCTGAAGGTCGTGTAAAAATTGCAGAAGCCTTTAACCAAGCTATTGCCAAAGCAGAAATAGGAATCATAGTTTTAGGTCGGGATCATCATGATGTTTCTGGCACTGATTCCCCTTATAGAGAAACTTCTAACATATATGACGGTTCCCGTTTTACGGCCGATATGGCGATACAAAACGTAATTGGCGATAGTTTTCGAGGTGCTACTTGGGTTTCTATTCATAACGGCGGCGGTGTTGGTTGGGGCGAAGTAATTAATGGTGGATTTGGTATGGTTCTTGATGGCTCTAAAGAAGCTTCAAAGCGTTTAGCATCAATGCTTTTCTGGGATGTCAATAATGGAATTTCAAGAAGAAGTTGGGCTCGAAACGATGGAGCAATTTTTGCAATAAAAAGAGCCATGGAGACGCAACCTTTATTAAAAGTAACTCTCCCTAATAAAGTAGCCGACAATTTGTTGGAATTTTAAAAAATTGAATCTCTTTTAAAACATAATTAGTAATCAAAAAAATACACTATGAAAGCACTTAAATTCCTCCCCGTATTTCTACTTTTAGCATTTGCCTCTTGCAGTTCCGTTAAAGTTTATTCTGATTATGATAGTAAAGTCGATTTCAGCAAATACAAAACCTATGCTTTTCACAAAAAAGGAATAGACAAAATTGAAATTTCTGAATTGGACAAAAAAAGAATTCTCTACGCTGTAGATGCAGAACTTGCTAAAAAAGGAATGACAAAAAGCGACAACCCAGATTTGCTAATAAACATATTCACTAAGGAGCGTGAAAAAATAGATGTAAATCAATACAATACTGGATTTGGTTATGGTTGGGGTTACGGATGGAATCCTTATTTATGGGGAGGCCGAAGCACTTCTGTCACCTCTTCAACTGAAGGAACACTTTACATTGATTTAATCGACGCTAAGAAAAAAGAATTAGTCTGGCAAGGAGAAGGAGTCGGCTATCTGACAAATAACAGAAATGAAAAAGAAAAAGTGATCAATGAATTTGTAACTAAAATTCTAGAACAATTTCCTCCTTCTACTGTAAAAAAATAAGATTTTTTATTTTAAACAATCAAATATTAGATACATTTGTTACTCAACAAAAAAACAATGAGAAATCTAACAAATATCATTATCGCTATTATTATCATTATTATTCAAAGATAATAGCGGAGTGTTATATAAATAAGTCAAAAAATATTTATCAAAACCTCCTCTTTCGGGAGGTTTTTTTATGCTTAAAAAAAAACAATTATGACAGTATACGAACAAGTGCTAACTGCAAAAAAACAATTAACTGGAGTCGTTGCTGCAACGCCATTAACTAGAAATTTGAATCTTTCTGAAGAATTCGATTCCACTATTTTATTAAAAAGAGAAGACCTTCAAATTGTTCGTTCCTACAAAATAAGAGGTGCTTATAATAAAATGAGCACCTTAACTGCTGAAGAAAAAGAGTTAGGCATTGTGTGTGCTAGCGCTGGAAATCATGCCCAAGGAGTTGCATATTCTTGTCATTTGTTAGAAATAAAAGGCAAAATTTACATGCCAAAAACTACGCCAAAACAAAAGGTAAAGCAAGTGCAGTTATTTGGAAAGTCATTTGTTGAAATTGTACTAGTCGGAGACACCTTTGATGATGCCTATGCAAAAGCCGCAGAAGATGCAATTGCAAACAATACTATTTTTGTACATCCTTTTGACGATCTTAAAGTCATTGCAGGACAAGGAACCGTCGGATTAGAGATTTTAGAAAACTGCAAAGAACCAATAGATTATGTATTTGTACCTATTGGCGGTGGCGGATTAGCAGCAGGACTTTCGGAAGTTTTTAAAAAATTGAGTCCTAACACAAAAATAATTGGCGTTGAACCCGAAGGTGCTCCCTCAATGAAAACTGCTATAGCTACTGGTAAAAACGTTCCTCTTGAAAAAATAGACAAATTTGTAGATGGCGCTGCCGTAAAACAAGTAGGAAACTTGACTTTTGAAATATGTCAAAGAAATCTTGATGCTATTATTCTAGTTCCAGAAGGAAAAGTATGCACTACTATTTTGCGTTTGTATAATGAAGAAGCAATGGTTGTAGAACCAGCAGGTGCGCTAACTATTGCCGCTTTAGATTTCTATAAAGACCAGATAAAAGGAAAAAATGTGGTGTGCATTGT
>CBDUEE010000224.1:0-4497 GCA_965366105.1 uncultured Flavobacterium sp.
TTATCAAATCTTAAACTATGTTTCATAAAGAAGGAACCCAATCTATTTTATTAGGTACTATTTTCACTGCTGTAGTACTTTTATTGTCTGACAATTTCATTGACACAAACTGGCTTAAAATGGCCATACAGATAGCTGCATTATTAGTGCTCATCATCATTTTACAATTTTTTAGAAATCCTAAAAGAAATGTAATCATCAATGATAATCAAATACTTGCACCAGTAGATGGTAAAGTTGTGGTTATTGAGGAAGTGTACGAAGGTGAATATTTCAAAGACAAAAGACTTCAGATTTCTATCTTTATGTCACCAATAAACGTGCATGTAACACGTTACGGACTTAGTGGATTGGTGAAATTTAGCAAATACCATCCCGGAAAATTCTTAGTTGCTTGGCATCCAAAAGCTAGTGAGGAGAATGAAAGAACAACAATTGTTATAGAAAATAATACTTTTGGAGAAGTCCTCTATCGTCAAATTGCTGGAGCTTTAGCCCGTAGAATTGTAAATTATGCTGAAGAAGGCACAACTGTAGTTCAAGGTACCGATGCAGGATTTATAAAATTTGGCTCAAGAGTTGATATTTTCTTACCATTAGGAACACCCATAAACGTTATTCTAAATGAAGTAGCAGTAGGAGGAAAAACAGTTATTGCAACAAAAATATAATGATTGAAAAAGATTTAGAAACCCACTTTCTAGAAGCTGTTGAAATAGCTTCTAGAATGACGCAGGCATCTTTACCTCAAGATGTCCAATTGCGGCTTTATGCTTTATACAAGCATTCAACAAAAGGGACTTTAGATCTAAAACAAAGTCCTTCATACCATTTAAGAGACGCTTTTAAAACAAATGCTTGGATGCAAATAAATCATCTTTCAATAGATGAAGCCAAAAAACAATACATCGAAATGATTCAATCATTGGTGAAAAAATAGTTTGACTATGAAAAAATTATATTTTTTAATTCTCGTTATATTTTTTATTACCACTTTACAATCTTGTAATAATAAAAAATTAATCGAAGTAGTTGAAGTTCCTCTACCAACCACAACGGAGCAAAAAATAGTTATTGGATCACCCGATGATGTAAAAGCAAACGAAGGATCTTTTCAAATGGATAAGTTAGGATATGCTTATGATGCTTTAGCACCAAGTATATCTGCTACAACTTTAGAAATGCATTATTCAAAGCATTATCTAACCTATACTAATAATTTGAACAAAGCTATATTAGGTACTCCATTAGAAAACCTAACAATCGAAGAGGTATTGACTAAATTAGATCCTAACGATGAGGCTATTCGTAACAATGCTGGCGGGTTTTATAATCATTCTCTATATTGGAAATGCATGGATCCAAAAAAAGAGCAAAGCGAGCCTAAAAACCAATTAGCTGAAGCAATAACCAGAGATTTTGGATCATTTGGAAACTTCTCTACTTTATTTAAAAATGAAGCTACAAAACAATTTGGTTCTGGCTGGGCATGGCTAATAATTGACAGAACTGGAAAACTTCAAGTGACCGCTACTTCAAACCAGGACAATCCTTTGATGAGAAATTCAGTTATTGCGGGAACTCCAATATTAGCTTTAGACATTTGGGAACATGCTTATTACTTAGATTACCAATATAGAAGAACCAATTATGTAGATGCTTTTTTTACTATTATCAATTGGAAAAAAATAGAGGAAAATTATGAAACTGCTATAAAGAAATAATTATTTCGCATTTTAAAATAAAAAAAATACTGTTATAAAGTTATGACAGTATTTTTTTTTGTTCATAATTAAAATTCATTCTTTAACTTAAATTTAATAATCGATAAATAAGGCATTCATTAGCATCAGCTTGTAAATATTAATAAAACAAAAAGGATATTAAAGATGGTTTATAGATTAGTATGGATAATCTAATAAAACAAAAAGAATAGGTGTTCTGATAATTTAGAATTTAAATACATCGTATTGCAAAAAAAAAGTACAACGAGAGATTGCAACAACTACTAATAAGGGAACAAGAGATTTATTCAATCTATTATCTTATTATAAATAAACCTTAATATCGATTAGGATTGTATCCTTTTTCATAAATTTGACAAAAATTAAATCCATTGAAGAAATCACTATTTTTCCTTCGTTATTGTTTCCTACTTTTTATCACAAATTTTGTTTTGGCGCAAGCTCCAAAAAAGATTATTGTAGAAAACTCTGATTTTGCCGATGTAAATCAAGTCGAAACTCCTGATGCGCTATTGCTTATTGGAAATGTTCGTGTGAATCATGATGGAGTTGTAATGACGTGTAATAAAGCCTATTATTTTCAAAAAGAGAATTATATAAAGGCTTTTGGAAATGTACAAATGGTACAAGGCGACACTTTATTCTTGAATAGTAAATATGCAGAATACAATGGAAATTTAAAGAAAGCGTATGCTTCAGGCGAAGCTGTAATGAGTTCGCCAGACGCCACTTTAACGACAGAAATAATCAATTTTGATCGCAACACTCAAGAAGTCTTTTACGAAACTCCTGGAACAATAACCAATAAAGACAACACTTTACAAAGTAATTCTGGACGATATTATGTCAATCAGAAAAAATTTCTATTCCTCACGGCAGTTACTATAACGAATCCAACTTATGTTATAAAATCGAATCATTTGGATTATTTTAGTAATTCTGGTCATTCCTATCTTCTAGGGCCTTCAACAATTACTAGTAAGGCGAATTTTATTTATACAGAAAAGGGATTTTATGACACCAAGAAAAACCTCGCTCATTTTTTAAATAAATCCTACATCAAATATGATGATCGTGTAATCAAAGGCGATAGCTTATATTATGATCGAAATAGGGAATTTGCATCGGCGACAAGAAATGTAAAGATCACTGATTCAATTAATCGCGGCATCATAAAAGGGCATTATGCTGAGATGTACAAAAAACAGGATTCGGTTTTTGTAACAAAAAGAGCTTTAGCGGTCAATTTCGTAGAAAACGATTCGGTTTACATTCACGGAAAAAAATTAATGGTAACAGGAAAAGAAGGAAATCGCATTATCAGAGCTTTCAATAATGTACGTTTTTACAAAACGGATATGAGTGGGAAATGTGATTCCATCCATTCGAGTGCTAAACTCGGTTTGACAAAAATGATTGGAAACCCAATACTTTGGAATGGAGAAAGCCAAATAACTGGTGACATTATGCACCTAATAGGAAATAATACTACTCAAAAACTGGACTCGCTCAAAGTACTCAACAATACTTTTATAGTTTCAAAAGATACTATTGGAACAGGTTTTAATCAAGTCAAGGGCCAAAATCTCTACGGCAAATTTTTTGATGGAAAACTGCGTGATGTTGACATTGTCAAAAATGCTGAAGTCATTTATTATATGCGAAATGATGCTCAGGAACTTATAGGTATCAATAAAAATGTAAGTAGCAAAATTAATTTACTATTAGGCAAAAATGAAATTGAAACCATTACTTTTTTCAATCAAGTAGATGGAGATATTTATCCAGAAGCAGATTTACCAGAAAATGCTCGAAAATTGAGAGGATTAGTCTGGCGAGGCGATGAAAAAATCAAATCTAAAGACGATATTTTTCCTCCGGAAGAAAATGAAGATAATGACAAAATAGCTAAAGCAACTGTAACAGGCGAAGCTAAAGAAAATCTTCCGATGAAAATCCGAAAAGAGACTTTGAACTATGACAAAAAGAAAATTCCGCAATCTCCCAAGTCTGGGAAAGTTAAATAATTAAAAGACACTAGTTTTGAATACTGATTTTATTAAATACCAAGCACAAACTTCACCCTATCCACTAGGTATGGAAGTTTCACATGCAATAGGTTCTTATATTTACGATACTAACAATAAAAAATACTTAGATTTTGTAGCAGGAGTTTCTGCTTGCCCGCTTGGACATCAGCATCCAAGAGTAAACCAAGCGATCAAAGACCAACTTGACAAATATTCACATGTAATGGTTTATGGTGAATACTCTCAAAGTCCAGCAGTTGAATATTGCAAATTACTGGCCTCACTCCTACCATCTTCATTAGACAAAACCTATTTAGTAAATTCTGGAACAGAAGCTATTGAAGGAGCTTTAAAACTAGCAAGACGAACCACGGGAAGAAGTCAATTGATCTCATGTCACAATGCGTATCATGGCAATACGATGGGTTCTATGAGCGTTATGGGATTTGAAGAACGCAAACAAGTCTTTCGTCCGTTGATTCCTGATGTCGATTTTATCACTTTTAATAACGAAGAAGATTTACAAAAAATAACTACTAAAACAGCCGGAATAGTACTAGAAACCATTCAAGGTGGTGCGGGATTTATACAACCACACAATGATTTCCTCAAAAAAGTGCGTCAGCGTTGCGATGAAGTGGGTGCCATGATGATTCTAGACGAAATACAACCTGGTTTTGGACGTACAGGAAAACTTTTTGGCTTCCAAAACTATGATGTAG
>CBDUEE010000225.1:0-4400 GCA_965366105.1 uncultured Flavobacterium sp.
GTTTAGAATTTTCTGATAGGTATCAAAACCAATTTCATTAATAAATCCACTTTGTTCACCACCTAATAAATCTCCTGCGCCGCGAATCTCAAGATCTTTCATGGCAATATTAAAACCACTTCCCAATTCACTAAATTGTTCTAATGCTTGAATTCTCTTTCTAGCATCATCGGTCATGGCCGAATAAGGCGGACAAATAAAATAACAAAACGCTTTCTTATTGCTACGCCCTACTCGACCGCGCATTTGATGCAAATCTGACAATCCAAAGTTATTGGCATTATTGATGAAGATCGTGTTTGCATTTGGGACATCAAGACCACTTTCAATAATTGTGGTGGCCACCAAAACATCAAATTCACCGTTCATGAAAGCCAACATCAACTCTTCTAGCTTTTTTCCTTCCATTTGTCCGTGACCAATTCCCACACGGGCATTGGGTACCAAACGCTGAATCATTCCGGCTACTTCTTTTATGTTTTCGATTCGGTTGTTAATAAAGAAAACCTGCCCGTTACGCTGTATTTCATACGAAATGGCGTCCCGAATCAACTCTTCACTAAAACCAACTACATTGGTTTCTATAGGATATCGATTGGGCGGCGGAGTGGTAATCACTGATAAATCTCGCGCTGCCATCAAGGAGAACTGTAAGGTTCTCGGTATTGGTGTTGCCGTTAAGGTAAGTGTATCGACATTAGCAGCAATCGTTTTGAGTTTATCTTTTACGTTGACACCAAATTTTTGTTCCTCATCCACAATTAGTAAACCCAAGTCTTTAAAAACTACATTTTTGTTTACTAATTGGTGTGTTCCAATAACAATATCTAGCTTTCCGTCGGCAAGATCTTTTAAGGTTTCAGCTTTTTGTTTCGCCGTTCTAAATCGGTTTAAATATCCAATTGTAACCGGCATATCTTTCAATCGTTCTGTAAAAGTTCTATAATGTTGGTAGGCCAAAATGGTCGTTGGCACTAAAATCGCCACTTGTTTGCTATTATCAACTGCTTTGAAAGCAGCGCGAATGGCCACTTCGGTTTTACCAAAGCCTACATCACCACAAACTAAGCGATCCATCGGACGATCACTTTCCATATCTGCTTTTACTTCTGCCGTTGATTTTGTTTGGTCTGGCGTATCTTCATAGATAAATGAACTTTCTAATTCGTTTTGCAAGTAACTATCTGGCGCAAACTGAAACCCTTTATCCAAACGTCTTTTAGCATACAATTGAATCAAATTGAACGCCACGTGCTTAACGCGAGCCTTGGTTTTTTGTTTTAAAATCTTCCAAGCATTCGAACCTAATTTGTAAATCTTAGGTGGCGCTCCATCTTTTCCGTTGTATTTTGAAATTTTGTGTAGCGAATGAATACTCACATACACAATGTCATTATCGGCATAAACCAATTTGATGGCTTCTTGCGTTTTACCTTCGACTTGTATTTTTTGTAATCCACCAAAACGTCCTATTCCGTGGTCAATATGCGTTACATAATCGCCTACAGATAAAGTCGTAAGTTCTTTTAAAGTGATATTTTGTTTTTTTGAATAACCGCTTTTGATGTTGAATTTATGATAGCGCTCAAAAATCTGGTGATCCGTATAACAAGTAATTTGGTTTTCTTCATCAACAAATCCTTGGTACAAAGGCAAAACAACAGTATGGTATTGCTTGCGAATATTCTCAGAATTGGCTTCGTCTAAAGTTTCGAAAATATCGTGAAATCGTTTTGCCTGGTTTTCATTAGAACAAAAGAGATAATTTTTATACCCATTAAAATGATTTTCACTTAAATTATTCAGTAATAAATCAAATTGTTTATTGAACGAGGGTTGCGGCAAAATGTGGTATTCGAATTTTTTAGTAGTTCTAAAAATAGGTTTTGAACTCACCTCAACAACAGAAAAATCCAAAGCTCTTTTTATAAAAGAAGCTTGATTCAGGAATAATTGCTCTGGTGTAAAGCGTTTTATTTCTTGAGATAATTTGGCAAAAGCTTCTTCTGCTTTGGCAAATTGTTTGTCTAATTGAGATAAAAAATCTTCGGTGTTTTGAATAAAAATGACCGTTTTCTCCGAAATATAATCTAAGAAACTTTCTCTGTTTTCTTGAAAAACTTTATTTTCTACATTTGGAATTATCGTAATTTTCTTTTGTGTTTCTATAGATAATTGTGTGGCAACATCAAAACTACGAATACTTTCTACTTCATCGCCAAAAAATTCTATTCGGTACGGATTATCATTTGAAAAAGAAAAAACATCTACAATTCCTCCACGAACAGAGAATTCGCCTGGTTCTGTAATAAAATCGACTCTCTTGAATTCATATTCAAATAAAACTTCATTAATGAAATCGATTGAGATTTTATCTCCAACTGCCACTTTCAACGTGTTTTTATCCAGCTCTCTTCTAGTGACCACTTTCTCAAAAAGCGCTTCAGGATAAGTGACGATAATAGCAGGCTTTTTGCGAGAATTAATACGATTTAAAACTTCGGCACGAAGCAAAACATTCGCATTGTCCGTTTCTTCAATTTGGTAAGGACGGCGAAAGGATCCCGGATAAAAAAGCACATCCTTATCGCCAACCATTTGTTCTAAGTCGTTCAAATAATAAGCCGCTTCTTCCTTATTGTTTAAAACAATTAAAAAAGGAAGTTCTGATTTTTTAAAAATTGAACGAATTACAAATGAAAATGCTGATCCGATTAAACCGGAAAGGTGCATTTTTACTTGATTGTTTTCTAATAAACTGGCAGCTATTTGCTGTGTTTTTGGAGAATTATCGTAGGTATTGTATAAGACTGTTTTACTCAACGCGTGGCATATTTGGATCTGTAATTGGTGTATTGGGAATAGCTCTTGAAACATCCATCATTTTCAACAAATCAGATTCTCCTTCTTCGACTGGAATTTTACTTTTATCAACTATTTTTTGCATTTGCCTTTGTAAGGATACCAATTCCAAATTGATTTCTGCAACCACTTGAGTTACTTTTTTGTCTGGAATATTATCTAAATTAATATATAAATCAAGCATCTGCACTTTAGCAATTACCGTTGAAATTCTGCTTTTTATCTGTGGTTTATTAAATTCCAAAGGAATATTGTCAGTCAAAGCCATTGCTTTTTTAGTAATTGCTTTAGATTTTTGTTGAAAGGCTCCAATTGTCTTTTTGGGTTTTTGCGATAATTCTGCCAAAAACATACGCCATTCATTCCAAGAATTCTTACTCTTTTCCGCAGCCTCCGTGATTGGAGTATCATAAAAAACCCAGGCTTTTTCTATGTTTTTAAAAATGATTTCTCTTCTTTGCACCTCTTTTTTATTTTCGGCAATACGTTTTTGATCATCATTTTGACAAGAAGACAAAATGAGAACTAAAGAAAAGAAGGCTAATATTTTGTTTATCATCTGGATTCGAATTAATGCACAAAGTTACAAAGTAAATTCATAACTACGAATTTCAATAGAGGAATAACAATCTAATATTCCAAAAGCCATTTTGATACTTTATAACATAAAAATTAAGAATTATTACTTCCTTTTTATTGGGTTTTTTGTGAATTTATAACTTTTTTAATCAATATTATATTATTTACGAAAACGTTATATTTGTATTTCAAAACAGATAAAATGAGTACTAAAATATTGATTATCGGCGCTTGCGGTCAAATAGGAACAGAACTTACCCATAAATTACGTGAGCTATATGGTACTGAAAACGTAATTGCTTCGGACATTCGAAAACTAAACAATGATGTTGTAAATTCAGGCCCTTTCGAAGTAGTAAATGCATTGGATTTTAACCAAATTGAACATCTTGTTGAAGTTCATAAAATTGATGAAATTTATCTAATGGCTGCTTTACTTTCGGCAACAGCCGAGAAAAACCCTGCTTTTGCATGGGACTTGAATATGAACTCTTTGTTTCACGTTTTGAATTTAGCAAAATCTAAAAAAATAAAAAAAATATTCTGGCCTTCTAGTATTGCTGTATTTGGCCCAACAACGCCAAAAGAAAATACGCCACAATACACCGTTATGGAACCTTCTACTGTTTATGGAATTAGCAAGCAAGCGGGTGAAAGATGGTGTGAATATTACCACAATATTTTTGGTGTCGATGTCCGCAGTATTCGTTATCCTGGCTTGATTAGCTGGTCCTCTCCTCCAGGCGGTGGAACTACTGATTATGCAGTTGATATTTTCCATAAAGCACTTTCGGACAAAAAATACGAGTGTTTTTTATCTTCAGAAACTAAAATGCCAATGATGTATATGGACGATGCAATTGCTGCAACGATTCAGATTATGCAAGCACCAGTTGAAAAAATTAAAATTCGTTCTTCTTACAATTTAGCAGCTATGAGCTTTACGCCAACGGAGATTG
>CBDUEE010000226.1:0-4397 GCA_965366105.1 uncultured Flavobacterium sp.
TGCTTATTGATAGTTTCATCCCAAGGCGGATACACGCGGATCGCTCTTTTACCTTCTTTAGTAGTTGTCGAAATAATTCCTTTCTCACAAAGTACTGATTTTGGGAATACAAATTGTCCAACACCATTGTTTTTGCGAACGCTAATGACAATTAAATCAATAGCATCAGTGCAATCAAATGGTTGAATTGGTCCTTTTTCAATTCTTTTCCATAAGGTTACAAATTGCCCAATTTTAGTTGGAGTAATTTTAGCAGCACGAAATAGTACCGATTTTTCATTTATAGTAAATGAATAGGCTCCATATTCTGCGCTTTCTTTTTCTTTTTCAGGTAATGAACATTCAAAACCACAGCTTTCATAAACTTGTTCCTTTGCAAGGAGCAAATCACAGTGAATTGTTGCATCGCTTTTCCAAGGCATTTGTTTTGATTTTAAGATTTTTTCAAATATAAAAAAATCCCCAAAAAGGATTTGTCTTTTTGGGGTAATTTTATGATACAAAAGTATTTTGACAATAAAACTAATCTATTGTAATGGTTTCATAATAGACAGTGTCAGTGTCAGAATTTTGAGTCCATGCTATTAGAAATTTATTTTTGGTAAGTACTTTAAGAACTGGAAAAGTAGCCTGTGCATTTTTTGGAGAAATATATTTTGTTGCAATAACTTTTCCATTCTTATTGCGGTGCTGTAATCCAATTAAGTTATTGTGTTGGTCTCCATTAGAAATAGATTCGTCCCAAACAATCAAAATATCCTTGTTGTTTAGGGAAGTTATTTGAGGGTGTTTTGCTGTGGGTTTATCGCTAACGGCTTCTCTTTTTGAAAAACTTTTGCCATTATCTTTAGAATTGCAATAGAATACGCCAGAGCCACCGCCAGAAGTGTACCATGCAAAATGTAGAGCATTTTCATTTTTGGTCATAGTAGGTCCAGTATGCGGACACCCTTTTATTTTCCAATTGTCAGGACTAATGCGATTGGGTTCAGAAAATGTTTTGCCATTATCATTCGAAATACAAAGAACCATATCCCTAATTTCATTGTTAATAATATCTCTAAATACGGCGTTAATGGCTCCATTCTTACTAATGAATAAATCAGTACGACAGCATTGGCAAGTAGTTTCTGCTATAGGTTTTTCGTTTTGAAAACCGTTGATTCCTTTTGTTGCTGCGTAATATAGTGTAGATCCTTCTTCTTCAGTTTTTGTTCTGCTGTCAAGCCAAATAATGGCAACTTCGCCGTTTGGGAGTAGATCAATGTCAAAATAACGTTGGTCAATACTAGTGCTGCTTTTAACTAAAGGAATTGCTGTGGACCAGGTTTTACCATTATCAAATGATTGAGAATATAGTACTTTGCCACCGTATTTTTTCTTTTCGGAAGCATTGTCAATTCCCCAAACTGCAATAATTTCATTATTAGGCTTAAAAATTATTTTCGGTGCATTTTCTCCATGCAGTTCAACTCCTTTGCTAGAAGGAATTTCTATTGGTTTATGAAATTTATTTTCTTTAAAATCAAATAACGAATAACAAAGTACGGTCTCATGATCGAGTGTTTCTTTTCCAAAACTCAATACTGGAATTCCCTTAGATGTTTTTGTAAAAAAGGGACAATTTGTATTTGCAGTTTTTTCAGTTATTATAGGGATAGGATTTGAAATAGTAGTTTGTGAAGACGCATTTTTAAATGTAATCATGCAAAAAAATGCTAATAGTATATAGGATGTTTTCATGTTTTTGTAGTTTAATCTGATTTTAAGAATCAGTTTTTTAATTACTATATTTTATTTTTTAAAGATAAATTATATTGCAATCCAATTAAAAATGTTCTTGGAGCTGCTGCAGTGTAACTGGGTTGTGAACTAGTCAAATTTCCTCGCGATACATTATAAGCATATAATTTATCGGTTAAATTAATTATATTGGCATACAATTCTATTGCTTTCCACTGATAACCTATTCGACCGTTGAATGAGTTGTAACCTTCATATTTCACGGTGTTAATTTGATCTTGATAGTAACTGGAAACAAATTGCCATTCAACAGAAGTTCTAAAATTGGGTAACCATTTAGGATAGTAGCTTACTTCTGAATTTCCAGACCATTTAGGCGCTGAAGGCATTTCAAATCCATCTAATCGTTGCAAAGGATCGGTGGGCTTATCACTTACTTTAAAGTCTATATAAGTATGTTGGGCTGTTGTACCACCAATTCTAATTATCCATTCTTCCGTAGGTTTATAGTTTACTCCAAATTCAATTCCTTTATGTCTTGTTTTTCCAGCAGATTGAGTATCGGTTGAATTATCAATTTGTTTAATGCTTAATAATTCATTTTTTCCATCCATGTAATAAATAGAATAATCGATAAATAGTTTATTTTTCAGCATTGAAATCCATCCTCCAACTTCAAAATTTTCAAATGTTGCAGGTACTAGATTATAATAAAATTCTGCAGGTTTTCCTGTTCCGTCACCTGTTCCTGACTTGGCTTTGAATACCGATGTTAGCCCCGGAGGCGCGAATCCTTGAGAATAGTTACCATAAAATCCAGTATAACTAAAAGGGTTATAATTTGCACCGGCTTTGAAAGTAAGTTTGTCATAAACCTTACAGCCAGAGGAAAGATCTAGAGCGTTATCATAATTCACTTTCATATTATCATAGCGTAAACCAGTAGTTATTGTCAATTGATTGAGTGGTTTAAAGCTCAATTGAGCATATTCGGCTGTGTTATAAATAGCAGCAGTGTAGTTAGCTAGTTTTATATCTGGACGTTCGCTGATAAATTCATAGTTAGAAACTGTTTTTCCTCCTGGATTTAAATTTGCTTTTAAATCAATTCCGTAAGCCCAATAATCAGTTGGTGAATAATCATAAAGAATTCCCGCAACAATTTTTGTGTCTAAAAAGTTAAATTTTTGAACATGTTGCGCTAAGGCTCCGTAACTTTTAAAATTGCTTGAGTTTATTTGTCCCGTAGCTTTAGTTTGCCCAGATAACCATCTAATACTATAGGAAGGATTTTGTCCCATTTTGTTATCTCTATAATAAATGGTTCCCGTGGTAGTGGCATTATCATTCCAATTATGTTCTAAAGTAAATCGGGTGCGAAGTGCATCTGATTTTCTATACGTAAAATTTGAGGAGCTCTTATAACTTCGGTTGTTATAATCATTTTCATTTATACTGCCACTCATGTCTGAATAATATTCACCATACATAGTGTTCGATGTCAAGGATGTCTTAGCATCGATTTGATAATCAACTCGGATATTAATATTATCTTTTCTGTAATCAGAATAGGTCATCCAAGAATTTTTTTGCTCGCTTGAGATTCCTGCAATATGAAAACCCAATTTGCCAATAGTTGCTCCACCCGCAACTTGAAATCTTCTATAGCCCCATTGATTGGCTTGTATTCCAAATTTCAAAGATGGATCAACAGTTGGTTTAATAGAAATTAAATTGATAGCTCCACCTATAGCTTCTGGTCCATAAAGAGAAGAAACTGGTCCTTTTATAACCTCGATATTTTGAAGGTTAAATTGATTAATCTCTAATAAAGCATTATGATTAAAAATTCCCATTGGGCGTATTGGCAATCCATCTTCAAGATAAAGATAATAGGAATTAGTAGTCATAGGCTGACGAATGGACATCATGTGTTGCTCATTTCCTAAATTGACCATCATAACACCAGGAACTTTATTTACGATTTCGTATAGCGCTGTTGCTTTAGTTTCATTAATAGTTTTAGCAGTTAATTTGCTTATTGCTACTGGAACTTCTTTTCGTAGCGTAGCGCTTCTGCTGGCAGTAATTACTACATCTTCTAGTTCTACAGTTTTTGTAGTGTCTTTTGTTGTTTTATTTTGTCCATAGACAATTTGTCCAATGACCAATAGGACAAGGAATATTTTTTTCATTTTTAAAGTATGTAATTTATAAATGTTAGTTTTATATAGAATTAGGTCTATATAAAATCGTTTCAACGTCGTTGAAATAGAATTAAACTAAAAATATAAATTACAGAAGTGGTGGATGAAAAATAGTAAAAGAGATAGATTTTGTTTTTTTGCATGCACGTGCAACAAGAAGTCTTATTTTTTCGACATCAAAAACAGGAGTAAGGCTGTATTTAGAAAAAGTATGAGTATACACAACTTCTTGTTTAACTTTTAAGAGGTCCATTTCCTTCTTTTCCTTATCAGCAGCTTTTTTTAATTGTTTTGCCAAAAAACATTTTCCGTTACAGGTATTGTTTTTTATTTCCTTTTTAACACATAATGTTTTAGCAATTTCATCTTGATTGATTTTGAAATTTAAATAAACGAAAACATTACTAAACGTAGGGATTAGTAAAAGTATTGAAATTACTATGGAAT
>CBDUEE010000227.1:0-4376 GCA_965366105.1 uncultured Flavobacterium sp.
ATATAGTTTGATAAAATAAAAAAGTCTCATTCGCCACGGCCAATGGGACTTTTTTGCTTTCATTTAAAATAATTTAGAATTTTAAATTTAACTTTGGATTAATTAAAAATTTAAATAAAAGATTCTTAGCTATTTAAATTTTAGTGAAAGATTCGCATTGCTAAAACAAAAAAACTCATTTTGTAAATCACAAAATGAGTTTTTTATTTATATTCATTTTACTGAACACTTATTACTGCAAACTGACCATTCCTTAATGTCCGCCTCCTTCACTTGCAACATGATAAACGCCTTGTTTTTTTAATATTTTAGGGCAATAAAAACCATAAAATGCTAAATAAGCAAAACCAAGAAGAGGGATAACATAAGAGAAATGAGTGTAAGTAATTCCAAATATTCCGTCAGGATTTGTCAAATCTAAATCACATATTGAACCTTGCACTAAAGGAATAACACCACCACCAAGAATCATCATAATTAAGAAAGAAGATGCTTTTCCTGTGTTTTTTCCTAATCCAGCAATAGCTAAATCAAAAATAGATGGCCACATAATTGATAGGAATAAACCACCAGATATAAAGAAGAATTTGGCGATGCTTGGATCAGGGCAAACCAATCCGGCAAACATCATAAGTAATCCAGAAATAGCAAAAAGCATTAATGTTTTCCCTGCATTTTTGCCTCCTACAAAACTAACTGCTATAAAAAGTAATATCCAAAAAGGATAGATATAAAATCCAGATACATCGTGCGCAGCAAATATATTAGCTCCGATAATTACTCCAAAAGCTAATGCTGGTACGATGAATTTTAGTGCTGTATTTACTAAGTTAGATGTATTGAAAACATTAACACCACCATTCCAGCGACCTATCATTAAACTTCCCCAATACAATGCAATAAATGGAGCTATAGCATCTTCTAAAATACCACCAAATTCTTTGGTATGCAATAAAGCAGGTAAATTACTGATAATAGTAACTTCTGTTCCAACATAAATAAAGATTCCAAGCATCCCCAAGTATAGTTGTGGGTAAGCTAGGATATTAAAGCTTTTAGGAGCATCTTCAACTTTAATTTCTTCTTCTTTAGCTGGATCTTCAATTTTAGAAAAATTCATAAAAATAGCAACTAAGATAAACGCAACACCTAAAATGATAAAAGGTAGTTTAATATCTTCTAATGATAGATTGGTTTTTTTATTATCCCCCATTCCAAAAAGAGCTATACCTAGCAAGATTGCGCCAAGCGTTGTCCCAAATGAGTTTACGCCTCCTGCTAAAGTTAAACGGTGTGCTCCCGTAGCTGGGCTACCCATTTTAATTGCAAGAGGATTTGCTACAATTTGTTGAATAGAAAATCCTAAACCAACAGTAAATAAAGCGGTCAAGAAAAAAGGAAAACTTTCCATTGTTGCTGCTGGAACAAATAAAAAGGAACCAACTGCAGAAATTAGTAATCCTGTAGACAGTGTTTTTTTATAACCAAATTTCTGTAAAACATCTGATTTTAAAGATACTAAAAAGAAAATTAAAGATCCTACAAAGTAAGCGGCATAAAATGCCCAAGCCACTAATTGCGATTGAACTTGAGATAAAGTAAATACTTTCTTGAAAACGGGAATTAAAATATCATTGGCAGATCCAACAAAGCCCCAAAAGAAGAACACGATTACTAGTGAAATAAATTGTCCCCACTTGGTTTGTAAATTTTCTGAATTCATGAGTAATAGATTGGTTAATTGATTAGAATTGTTTAGATTTTTTTACTGTAAGACCGTAAATGTATTTGTTAAGTAAATTAAAAAAAAATAATTTACAGTAAAATTGATCAAATTTATACCATCGACCATATTTCTATAATCAACGGCATATTTTTATCTTTTTAAAATCTATTTTGAGTCTTTTAGGTTGAAAAAATTATTCTAAAATTCTAATTTTAACATCTTTGCTGTAGTTTCTCCCTATTGGTAACGTATAAGTATGAACTTGTATCCTATTACCTTCGATAGATTTTACTTTATTGACACCAATAATATAAGATTTATGAATGCGCGTAAATTGGTCTTCGGGCAATTCTTCGGATAATGCGGTCAAGGATTTATGGGTGATGTAAGTTTTATCAGCCGTTACAACTTTTATGTATTCTTTCATCCCTTCGATAAATAAAATTTCATCGATGATTATTTTTACCATTTTCTTATCTACTTTGATGAAGATATGTGGATCAACTTTAAGCGTTTCAATTTTAAGATTATTTTTTAAATTGTAATCGGCCTCAATTTTATGGATGCATTTTATAAAACGGGGAAGCGGAATAGGTTTTACTAAATAATCTAAAACATCTAATTCATAGCTCTCCGCAGCAAATTCTCTAAAAGCAGTAGTGATTACAATTTTAGTTTTGTTTTCAATTAATCTAATTAGTTCAAAACCAGTCATCACTGGCATGTGTATGTCTAAAAAAACAACATCTATGGTATTGCTATTTATAAAATCTAAAGCTTCTATAGGATTGTGAAACGTGCCAATAATTTCAAAATTTGCAAAATTAGTAAAATAATTCAACAAGATTTTTGTTGCCAAAGGCTCATCATCAACCAAAACACATTTAATTTTCATTTTGAATGGGTATTTGTAATCGAATGATATAATAATTAAATTTAACTGTTTTTTCTAAAGTGAAATTATTTTGAAAGATCAATTTCAACCTCTTTTTAGTATTGGATAAACCAATTCCTTTTTTAGTTTTTGTATTTTGTGAAAGTACAAAATTATTTAGTATTTCAAATTGAAGGATAGAATTGTTAATAATTTTACAATTGATCTTGATTCTGAGATTGTTGTTGCAAGGACCACCATGTTTGAATGCGTTTTCAATTAATGTAATAACTAGTAAGGGAGGGATTTTTATGTCATCAATGTTTGATTCAATGTTTACGGACACTTCGACATGCTCAAAACGAAGTTTCTCAATTTCGATATAATTCTGGATATAATCAATCTCTTTAGTTAGGTCAACCATTTGAATTCCTTTAATATCATAGAGAACATATTCCATCAATTGCGAAAGTTTCAGGATAACATCTGGAACTTTTTTAGAGGACTCTAATGATAAAGCATATAAATTATTAAGCGTATTGAAAAAAAAGTGAGGTTGTATTTGAGTTTTTAGATATTTGAGTTTCATCTTGGACTGATTCTGCTTCATAATCGTATTGCGGTCTCTTTCTTTCAACCAATTCATTGTTGAGAATACTGAAGAAGCAATTGATAAAACATAAATTTCGCCAATAGTCACCGCAACAATATGATTAATATCAAATGGGTGATACATTCTATTGGCTTCTGGCCAAATGTTTTCTGAAATCATATAATAGGTTAAGCCCGTTTTTGCCAAATAAATAACAGCCAAACTTCCCAAAAGCGCAAAGGTGTATTTATAATATTCGAATTTTACAATATAACGCGGAATGAGCACTAATAGATTAAAGTACACAAAAGGGATGTGCAAGGAGAATTCAATTAAGTTCGATTTGAATGAATAGGGATAATTATCAAAGTAAGATCCCCAACGTAAAAAGTTAATTAAAAAAAAGATTATCCAAAACCCTAAATGGTTTCGAAACTCGGTATTGAATTGTATTGTTTTAATTGCCTTCAATTAGTAATGGTTTAGAGGTTAATTGTTTGCATTTTAAAAGTACTGATGCGTTTATTGTGCAACTTTAAGAAATTTGAATGCAAAAAGCGATTTTTATTGAATGAAATTCTAAATTAATATGAATTTAACGTATTAACGACTTTAAAAAAACACTTCGTTGACTAATTAAAGTCGTTTGTTGAATATTTTAAATTTTATAATACTGAATCGTCAGGCAATATGCACTTTGTTTATAAAAATATGGGGTTAATGGCTATTATTTGGTTGTTAGTATATTTTATTTTTTTAAGAGTGTTTTAACATATAGATTTACATTATAACTAACAAAAATCATTAAAAATGAAAAAAATTATCTTAATCTTTATGATTATTTTCACGGCGCAGGTTTCCCTTGCACAAGTGAAAGCTGTCAAAGGGATAGTGACCGATTCAAACGGTTCGCCATTGCCTGGGGCTAACATTAATGTACAAGGCGAAAAAAACGGAACTACTACCGATTTTGATGGTAAGTTCTCTATTTCGTCACAAAATGGAAGAACTCTTGTAATTACTTACATTGGTTTCCAGACTCAGAATGTTGTTGTTGGAGACGAAGTAATTAAAGTACGATTGAAAGAATCTTCTGGAAATGCTCTTAGTGAAGTTGTTGTTACTTCTTTAGGTATCAAGAAATCTAAAAAATCACTTACCTATTCAGCTCAAGAGTTAAAAGG
>CBDUEE010000228.1:0-4344 GCA_965366105.1 uncultured Flavobacterium sp.
ATCTCTTGATGATTCGCTTCTTTGTGGAGTAGATTCCCTAGAAGGACTGGTTCTGCTTTGAGAATAATCTCTTGATGATTCACTTCTTTGTGGAAAAGATTCCATAGAAGGACTTGTTCTGCTTTGAGAATAATCTCTTGATGATTCGCTTCTTTGTGGAGTAGATTCCCTAGAAGGACTGGTTCTGTTTTGAGAATTGTCTCTTGATGATTCGCTTCTTTGTGGAGATACTTCTCTAGAAGAATTAGTTCTGGTTTGAGAATAATCTCTTGATGATTCGCTTCTTTGTGGGGATGCTTCTCTAGAAGAATTAGTTCTGTTTTGAGAATTGTCTCTTGATGATTCGCCTCGTTGTGCAGAAGATTCTCTAGAAGGACTGGTTCTGTTTTGAGAATTGTCTCTTGATGATTCGTTTCTTTGTGGGGAAGCTTCTCTAGAAGAATTAGTTCTGTTTTGAGAATTGTCTCTGGAAGTGATGCCTCTTCTATTAGAATAACCAGATTCATTTCTAGAACCTCTGCTTTGTTCTAGTTCATAACGGTTTACAACATTCCCATTTCTTCTAGAAAATGAATAGTTCGGATTTTGTCTTTCGTATCCATTTGAACGTCTTGAATTATACAAAACTACGGCACGATCATTTCTTCTATGATTGACATAATTATAATTATTATTAATATTCAAACATATATTGATATTATTTCTATAACGAAATACGGGATACGGATTCCATGCATAATAATAAGACGGATAATAATTCCAGTTCCAAGAGGAATAGTAAGGACGGTAATTGTTAGACCAGAATGATGCATAAATTATAGGTGTACTATAATAAACGGGTTCGTAAATATAATTATTACCATACATAAATACATCACCAACTACTTGTACATGTATTTTATCATTTCTGTCTTTTTGTACATCGATTGTAGCTACATCTTGGTACAAATCACGATCAATAACAGATTGAATTATGATTAAATGTGTTCTTTTTTCGACTGTTTCTATAACTCGTAAGTAATCTACTTCATCATCATTATTTAGGTCTAAATTTGATATTTGAAGTTTAGGATCATTGAGTCGTCTTTCAAAATCCTGAAGATCTCTAGAATCACCAAAAATTGAAGCAACGGCTCTCAAGTCAAGATTGTCACTGATTTCAGCATTCATTGCATTTACTGATGTTCTATTTTGCGCTTGTATTTGCATTGCGAAAACAGTAATAAATAGACTTAATAATAGTAGTTTCGTTTTCATGATTAATTAGATTAAATGTTCCTTTTTTTTCAATATCCAATTACTATGCCAATAAATTTTGGACGCGAATTGTATTACTATTAATAATTGTAAATTAGCCTTAAAATATACTAAGTATGAAAAATATTTTATTGCTTTTAAGCTTTACAATGGTAATTGTCTCATGTAAAACAGCAAATTATCAATCTGTAAAAGACAATGCTTCGGCTTTTCATTCTGTTGAAATTGATACTTTATTTCAAGATAAAATTAGTATTCGAGCGATTCAAATTGATAAAAATAAAATCTGGTATGCAGCAGATAAAGGGAGATATGGTTTTTATAATTTGGATAAAAAACAAAGAATCGAAAATAAAATTACTAAGGATTCTTTGAAGCTTGAATTTAGAAGTATTGCTCAAACGGCGAAGTATATTTTTATTATAAACGTAGCTAATCCTGCATTACTTTACCGAGTTTCAAAAGACGATTTTAGTGCAAAATTAGTTTATCAGGAAAACCACGAGAAAGTATTTTATGATAGTATGCAATTTTGGAATGATAAGGAAGGAATAGCGATGGGAGATCCTATTAATGATTGTCTTAATATAATTACAACTCGTGACGGAGGGAATTCATGGAATAAAATTTCATGTGATAAATTGCCAAAAGTGATGACTGGTGAAGCGGCTTTTGCAGCAAGTAATACTAATATCGTAATTAAAGAAAATAATACTTGGATTGTTTCTGGTGGAAAAAAATCTAGAGTTTTTTATTCTCCTGATAGAGGAAATAGCTGGAAAGTATATGAAACTCCAATTGTACAAGGGAAAACAATGACTGGGATTTTTACTGCTGATTTTTACGATTCTAATAGTGGTTTTATTACAGGAGGTGATTATGAAGTTCGAAATCAAAATTTTTCTAATAAAGCGATTACAGCAAATGGTGGAAAAACTTGGAGACTTATTGCTGACAATCAAGGTTTCGGATATGCTTCTTGTGTGCAATATGTACCCAGAAGCAATGGAAAATCGCTGGTAACTGTTGGGACTTCAGGAATTTATTATTCTTCCAATGGTGGAGAGGCCTGGGAGCAATTATCAACAGATACAAGCCTCAATACCATACGTTTTATAAACGAAAATACTGCTGTGGCGGCTGGGCAAAATAAAATGATTTGGTTGCGATTTAAATAATAAAACGCCTTAAGTAGAATAAATTTTCTGCTTAAGGCGTTTTTTTTGGAACTAATATAATAACCAGATATTATTTGGGGCCTTTATTTCGATATTGTTGCAACAATTTCCTATTGAAATCTTCCTCTGCTTTTTTGAGTTTTATAATTTTAGAAGCAGGAAGAATTGCTCTTACATTTTGTGTGAATTTTTTTCGGAGTAAAAATAATTCTTCTTCAGTGTCTTGTATTTGAGCTAAAAAAGCATTCGCTTCTTTTTCAGTAATTTTATCTAATGAGCCATCATTCATCCTTTTCATAAATGCCCTCATTTTTTTATGTCTTAATTCAAATTGATTTTCATCAAATGTGTTGTAAAGTGGCCAAAATTTTTCAGCTTCATTATTGGTTAAGTTTAATTCAGTAGTGAAAAAAGCAGTTTTCAGCACTTTTATCTGTTCTTTTTTCTCTTTCATGCTATCGCCTTGACCATAAAACGTAACGGAAGCGAATAATAATAGTATTGGTAAAAATTTTCTAATATTCATTTTTTGTATTTTTAATTAAAGGCTAAAAGGGCTAATGATTTATTCTAAAATAAGATTCTCTAGATTTGAGTTTACAGATAAAACGTCTTCAATGGTTTTGTCTTCTATCGCCATGCTTATTTTTATTTTATTAATATCCTCTTTTCCCAGGGCATTTATCAAATCATATTGATTAACATTGGATTGATATGTAATGTAATTTTCTAATATAGTTGGGTCTAATTCTTCTTTATTTTTTGACAAATTATTTAAAAACGGCATCATTAAGGCAAGTACCAAAACTGCAGCTACCATAAATAATATTTTTTTTCTTTTTTGAAAAATCGAAATTACTTTTGGTTCACTCACAGGTAATTGCTCCATCATTTTGATTGAAAAATTTTCAAAATAATGATTGGGTGTTTTAAAACCTGATTCAATTTTAGTTTCGTTTTCTAATTTAAATGTTTTCATATACGATTAAGACACTATTATTTTAAAAAGGTTTAATTTGTAGTTACAAAAGCTTCTATTTTTTTTACGGCAATATGATAGGATGCCTTTAATCCTCCAACAGAAGTTCCTAAAATCTCAGAAATAGCCTCGTACTTGAGTTCTTCAAAATACTTCATTTTAAAAATTAATTGCTGCTTTTCTGGCAATAGTGCGATTGCCTTATGTAATTTTATTTGAATTTCATTTCCATCAAAAAAAACATCGGCTTCTAAGTTATCAATCGCTTTATTTTGTAGGGTTTCGCAGGAAATTCCACTTTTTTTTGCTTTTTGTTTCAAAAAAGTCAACGCTTCATTGGTTGCAATGCGATACATCCAGGAGAAGAGTTTACTTTCTCCCTTGAAATTCTTTAGGTTTTGAAATATTTTAATAAAAGTATTTTGCAACACATCATCGGTATCATCGTGATTCAAAACGATATTCCGTATGTGATTGTAAAGAGGTCTTTGAGAGTCCATTATTAATTTCTGAAACGCTTGGTTTTGCGTCTTAAGATCTAATAATTGGGCTATAAATTCCTGTTCTTCTTGCAAAATTGTTTTTTATAGATTAGAATAGAATTTAGTACAAAGGTTTAATCTATTGTAGAACTATTTTAAAATTCGGATTTTTCTTCCTCTTTTTTAAGTACTGGTTCTGGTGTTTCTTTAATTTCTACTTTTTTCACAGCAATAGGAACATAAGTATGTACTACAGGAATTTCTTTGGGCTTTATTGGATAGTAAATTTCAGTAACCCATTTTGAAGGATTCTTAATTTCAGATTTACTTATTTTTAAAATTTCTAAGTGTGAAAATGTTGGGTCAACTATTATTTTATTGGTATTAATGTATGTTGCTGCTTTATCTAATGCTTTTTTAGTATGGGAATAATCACCTGTCAAAGTAG
>CBDUEE010000229.1:0-4289 GCA_965366105.1 uncultured Flavobacterium sp.
CTTTAAATGGGAATAAATTTATATTTCCAATTTTTGATAGGGGGTCATTGAAAGCATACAATAAACCAATTACTGTGGTCAATACTATTAACGCAATATCAACTGTAGTGTAAGGATTTAGTTTGTCGTCTTCGTTTTTCGATTCAGCAACTCGTGCAGATTCGATTGCTCTCTTTTCTTTACTTGGCACTTCGCCAATATCACCGAATAATGGTTTAGCTAACCAAAACTGTATTGTTCCTAATAGCATAAAAATACCTGCTAATCCAAATCCCCAATGCCATCCTAAGTTTGCAGCTAAGTAACCACACAGCATCATCCCGAAGAATGCTCCAGCATTTACACCCATATAAAAAATCGTGTAAGCACCATCTTTTTTCTCTGGGAAATTTTTATACATTTCTGACAATATCGAAGTCATGTTTGGTTTAAAGAAACCAGTACCAATAACTAGAAGTCCAAGTCCTAAGTATAACATGAATTCAGAATCCATAAACATCGCAGCGTGTCCCAGCGTCATGATTATCGAACCGATAACAACAGCCCAACGATAACCAATATATCTGTCGGCTATAATTCCTCCAAAGATTGGTGTAATATAAAGTAACATAGCATAAGTTCCGTACAACGCTCCTGCATTTTCAGAGCTCCATCCGTAACCCGGATTTCCTCCTGTTATTGCAGCAGTTAAAAATAAAATTAATAAAACTCTCATTCCGTAGAAAGAGAATCGTTCCCACATTTCTGTAAAGAACAAGACAAAAAGTCCAGCAGGATGACCTAAAACTTTAGATTCAAAAAAATCTGGATTTGCAGTAGTTGTTGACATTTATAGTTATTTATTAATCTTTAAAATTTTAATATTAATTGATTCCGTGCATCATTTTTACTAGCTTTTTGTTGAATAACAACAGCATTACTGCAGCGAATAATGGAACGCCTGCAATGATAATAAAAAACGTAGAAATAGAATACATTTCTGAAATCTTATCAATATAAGCTCCCGTCCAGCTACCGATAAAGTTTGCTATAGCTGAAGCCGTAAACCAAAGTCCAAAAGTAAGACCCACGAATTTTTTAGGAGATAATTTACTTACATAAGATAATCCAACTGGAGATAGACATAACTCGCCAACAGTATGAAAGAAGTAAGCTAAAATTAACGAAATCATACTAACCGAAGCAGTTTTTGCGCCATCTGGAATACTCAAACTTCCATAAGAAAGCGCGAAGAAACCAACCGCAACAAAGATTAATCCCATTGCAAATTTTACTGGACCGGATGGATTCCAAACTTTATCCCATACTTTACTAAATGAAGACGCAAGAGTAATGATAAAGAATGAATTTAAAATTTGAAACCATGATACAGTAACTTCTGTAGTTTCTAAATTAAATTCGCGATGTACTTTCCAAATACCTAAAATCCAAATTATGACGAAAGAAACGGTCGTAAAAATAATCGTAAGCGGATATCGTGCATAAATCTTTTTTGCTAAACCAAATAGCACATAAGTTACACTTGCAATTGGGAAAATTGTTAGAATAGCATCGACCCACTTGAAAAAAGTTGCCGAATCTCCAGTAAGTGCTCTTTGTGTGTAATCTTTTGCAAATAAAGTCATCGATCCTCCAGCTTGCTCAAAGGCAAAAAAGAAAAATATACTCGCAACCATCAAAACACCTACAACCACTATTCGGTCGCGTACAATGTGCGGAGCTGTTTCAACCTCTTCTACTCGGTCCTCTGCTGAAACTTCTTTCTCTTTAATATTGACATCTTGACCTATAACTCCAAATATCTTTTGTGCAAAGAAAAATTGCAACATTCCGAAAAACATAAAAATCCCAGCTAAACCGAATCCGTAATGCCATCCGATTTTTTCACCGATATAACCACACAACAACATTCCTAAAAATGCTCCTGCATTAATACCCATATAAAATATAGTGTAACCAGCATCTTTTTTGCTACTTGTGTCAGGATACAATTGCCCAACCATAGATGAGATATTTGGTTTAAACATACCATTACCTAAAATCATAAATAACAAACCGACGTAAAAGAAGTTCTCACTAAAACCTTCTAACGCCATCGAAGCATGCCCTAAAGTCATAATTAAGGCTCCGATCAAGATTGCTTTTCTATAGCCTGTAAATTTATCCGCAATAATTCCTCCTAAGAGCGGAGTCAGATAGACGAGACCAGTATATATTCCATAAAGCTTAAGAGCTTCTTCGTTTGTCCATTCCCAACCACCACTAGTTAATTCACTAACTAAGAATACAGTTAATAGTGCACGCATTCCATAATATGAAAAGCGCTCCCACATTTCTGTAAAAAACAGAATAAATAACGAAGCGGGGTGATCCATTAACATTGACTGATCTACACCCCTATTATTCAAATGTTTTAATAATAATTCATCCTGCTGTGATGCCATTTTTGTATTAGTTTATTTAATGAATTGCCGTTATAGAATACTCAACTATCTAATTAAATACTCATCAATTGTCACATTGTATTTGACAATAAATAAGTAAGAGATTGCGAATCTAACTTTTTGTTATTGAAACTCCAATTTCTTATTGCCAAAAGACAACTGTTATTGGAGCGTTTCTAAAAAATAGGATGTAAAATGTTCGTAAAACTTATTATTTTACTTCCATCATAAGTTTTCTGATAATTGGAGAAATAACCAATAGTATTACACCTGCTATAAAAGCGTAAATTGCAACTTGGTAATAACCTTCTGTATAGTTCTGCAATTTTGTCATTAAGGAAGCATCATTATTATCAGATGACATTCCAGCACCTAATATCCCCGCAGCATACTGTCCGTAGGCACTTGCAAGAAACCACAATCCCATCATCATACCACCAAGTCTCTTTGGAGATAGTTTTGTCATTGTAGAAAGTCCAATTGGCGAAAGACATAATTCAGCAATTGTTACTAAGAAATATGCACCTGTAAATAAATTTAGAGATGTAATACCTTCAACATTTGCAAAAAATCTTGTGTAATAAAAAGTATAAAATGCTGCTCCTAATAATATAAACCCTAGTCCGAACTTAACTACTGTATTAGGTTCAATTTTCTTTTTGGCCATAGCCAACCAAATAAGTCCCAAAATCGGGCTAAAAATAATTACGAATAAAGAGTTTGCAGAGTTATTTACGATATTAGGATTAATATCAAAAAACAATAAATTGTGACTTAAATTTTCACGTGCAAAAAGCGCCAATGAACCACCACCCTGCTCAAAAATAGCAAAGAACACGATTGAGAAAAATATAAATACTAAAGCTGCAAAAAGTTTCTTACGACTTGCTGCTTCTTTTTCTCTAAATGTCTCATAAAGGAAGTAAATGATTGCCAATGGGCCGATTGTGTACATGAAATAATCTGTATAATCGGTATTGATAATCATGATGTAAATTAACGGCAAGATTAAAAATGCTCCTGCGTACACCATCACTTCGCGAGTTGTACGTTTTGCTTGAGGCATTTCTAGAATAGGAGAATCTCCAATAGGGCCTAAACTTTTTCTGATTAAAGCAAAGGTAATTAGACCTATAAACATGACGAATGCCGCTGCTAAAAACGCATAATTCCATCCCCAGTCTGCGCTAGTTCCTAAATACACACATATTCCTCCTCCAAGCAATGCTCCAATATTAATTCCTGAATAAAATAGTCCGAAACCTGCATCACGTCGAGGATCACCTTCTTTGTATAAATCACCTACCATTGAGGAGATATTTGGTTTAAAGAATCCTGTTCCAATAATGGTAAGAGTAATCCCATAAAAGAAGTAAACGTGTGGATCATACGCAATAAGCAAGTTTCCTAAAACCATTACGATACCTCCAAAAACTAGCGATTTCTTGAATCCTAAAATTTTATCGGCAAAAATCCCTCCTACAAATGTAAAAGCATAAACAAATGCCTGAATAGCACCGTATTTCAAGTTCGCCTCTTTGTCTGAGAATGCCAAACCTAAAAGTTGATCGGCCATAAAGATTGTTAGTACTCCGCGCATTCCGTAGAAACAGAAACGCTCCCACATTTCGACAAGAAATAAATACCAAAGTTGTTTTGGATACTTGCCCTCAAAGTTCTGAATTTCCTCTAAGGTGATTTTTGATGATTGTGCCATTTTATTTTGGGTAGTTATAAATTGTCTTTAATATAGTTTGTCATTTTATTAAACAACTGAATGCGTGTCATTCCGCCGTAAATACCGTGATTTTTGTCTGGATAAATTTGAGAATCAAATTGCTTATT
>CBDUEE010000230.1:0-4282 GCA_965366105.1 uncultured Flavobacterium sp.
TAGCATTTGTTCCAAATAAAGTGTCATCGTACAACTCGTAACTCCCAAAAGCATTCAATCTTGGTAGGAAATTCATTTTACTTGATTGTAGCATTTTTGCGTAAGCTTCAGACGATTTATTCATCGCTTGAATGTCTTTTCTATTGTTTGAAAGTGTGGTATTAAATCTTTCTAAAGCAATTAGATTGTCCAACTCTTCCAGTGGTTTGTATACTTTATTAGTGTTATCTTCATTCAAAAGAAAGGCTAAATAATCGGATGCATTTTGCACATTACTTTTGGCATACTGCAACTGATTTTGTATTTCATTTACACGAACCTGAACCGATAATAAATCTGTTTTTTGAAGTATTCCTTGTTTAAAGTAGTTCTGTATTAGTTTTAAATTAGCATCACCCGTTTTATTCGCTTTCTCTAATACTGTTACAGCTTTATATCCTAATTGTAATTCCATGAATGCTTTGTTTACCTCAAGCTCTAAATATTCTTTAGTACGTTCTGTTTGCAAAGAAAAAGCTTCCATTTTAGCTTTAGCGGCTTGTCTACCATAAATTCCGTCTACATTTAGTATCGGTTGCAAGACTTCAAATTTGGTTGCGAAGTTTTTTGTTCGTGCTGGATTGTTTAACAAAGCAGGGTCAAAATCTGATGCTGTCAAAATTTCCTGATTCAATTTAGAACCAAAAGCCATCAGAGGATTTGTGGTAGAAATTGCAGTGTGTGAAGCTGAAATTGTTGGTAAAAACAAAGAATTCGATTGTCTGTAATCTGCTTGAGCCGATTTAAAGTCTTGATTAGAAATCTTGATTTGTAAATTTTTATCGGAAGCTTTTAACCAAATATCTTTTTTAGAAATAGTCAAAGTGTCTTGACTAAACCCTAAAGTAGAAATGGATACTATTCCTAATAGCAGTATATAATTTATTTTCTTCATAATTGGTTTATCTGGATTATGAAGCAAAGATATGTGGACAAAAAAGGGTGTACAGTAACAAATGTCACACACGTCCTTTAAAACCTATTTTTTTAAAAGTGCTGTCTTTTAGTTTTTTAGTGTACTCATTTTAATTTGAGGATACAATAACATATTTGATCTAAAAAGAGAAGGTTTTTTATTTCTGTTGCTTTTGTTGAATTATTTTCATTCAAATTGATTTTTTGTTATGAATTCTTGTTTTTAATAGCTCTAGTTATCTATGTTAATCCCAATAAATTCAGCTGTTTTCATTGCTTTACTTCTTCCTTTTGTTGAAAATGCGTTATATATTTGTAAAAAAAATAAAATATGGAAGTAATTTTTCAAACTTGGTCTTGGTATGTTTCTGGATTTATAATTGGTATGATTATGCTTTGCTTAATCTATTTTGGAAAAACTTTTGGTATGTCATCTAATTTGCGCTCTCTTTGTTCTATAGCTGGATTGGGCAACAAGATTCCTTTTTTTGATTTCGATTGGAAAGCACAACGTTGGAACTTGGTTGTTGTATTGGGTGCAATGTTGGGTGGTTTTGTGGCTGTTCACTACATGAGCGATCCGTCGAATGTAGCAATCAATCCTCAAACTATTGAACAATTAGCTCAAATGGGAGTTGATGCTCCAAATGGAAAATTAATGCCAGAGGCTCTTTTTGGAAATCAAATTTTACAATCGCCCAAAATTATTTTTGTTTTATTAATAGGAGGATTGTTAATTGGTTTTGGTTCACGTTATGCTGGAGGATGTACGTCAGGTCATGCTATTCAAGGTTTAAGTAATCTTCAAATTCCTTCTTTAAAAGCTGTTATTGGTTTTTTTGTGGGCGGATTGATCATGGCACATTTTTTAATGCCATTACTTTTAAACTAATTCATAATTTAAGAATCAAATTTTACAAATTAAAATGCAAAGCATGAAGAACATATTAAAATACTTAGTTGTTGGTTTTATTTTTGGAATAGTCTTAACGAAATCAGAGGCAGTTTCTTGGTATCGAATTTACGAAATGTTCCAATTTCAATCTTTTCACATGTATGGAATTATTTCTGTAGCGATTTTGACAGGAGTAATTGGAATCCAATTAATTAAAAGAAAAAACATAAAAGATATCAAAGGAGAATCTATAGTTATTGAGGACAAAGAAAAAGGATCTACCCGTTATTGGATAGGTGGTCTGTTATTTGGACTAGGTTGGGCATTAGTTGGTTCTTGTCCTGGGCCAATATTTATATTGATAGGAGCTGGTTTTTGGACGGTTTTTATCGTTCTATTTGGAGCTTTATTAGGAACTTATTTATATGGATTACTAAAAAATAAATTACCTCATTAATTTATACTACATCAAGTTTTAAAGTTGCATTTTCTAAAGAATATGCAACTTTTTTTTGTTTAATTTCAAAATGCCAATAACTATTAAATATTGAGCTGCTAAATAAGTTATCATAATTAGAAATGTACTGTATTGTAAGGATGTATAAAATTTATCATACGCCAAAATGCTATCTGAAGCTACAAAAATAATAGCACCGATGAAAATATAGCTATTAGCTGGCTTTTGCCAATTTAAAAATCCTTTTAAAGCAAATAATAGCATGATTGAGATCGTCATTGCATACACAAAAACAGGGAGCAATAATTCACCAAGATTAGGCATTAAGAGGAGCATTATTCCTGTCAAGTAAACAATAATTATTGTGATTCCAATCCAGTAGATAACTTTACTTTTCTTTAAATTGATCCTCAATTGCTTATTAAATAGAACTATATAGAAAATATGTGATAAAAGAAAAGCAATCAATCCTCCAATAAAATACAATTCTCCCTTATCGACAAAGAGTAAGATAATATCACCGATCCATGACAATGTTAAAGCAATTAAAAGTATTTTTTTACTATAAAAGTGTTCCTGTAGATAGACAGTAATAATTAAAAAGGGAAGTAGAAGCGGTTTCAAAAACCAAGCAATATCTTCTCTACCTAAAAGAATAATAATGAGATAAATAATACTGAAAACAATAAAACTGTTTAAGATTATGTTCCTTTTCATAAATTATATTTGAGATGGTAGGTTGATAATTATTTCTTTTTGAAAATTAGTATTGTTGAAATATACTGTAACAAGTAATGAAAAAAGTAAATAACCTACAATAATATAAGTAGCAAACGGGAAAAGATGGTTAATGCCAAACCAATCTCCAAAATAGTAGATTAATCCAATACCAACTGCAAAGCGAATACTTTCCCATAGCATAGAAATTTTTCTTGCATCCATTAATTCAGTGTAACTATAAACGCTCAAGAAAATAAATGCACCATAAATAAATACATTTGGCAATCCTATTATTCCAATCGAGTTATACATATAAGTAATTAATAACAAAGTAATTGCTGCTTGAAAAATAGACCAATACATCAATTTTTTAGAATGTAGCGTTCCGTATTTTTCAAAGTTATATACATCAGTAATTTTTTTTACAGGATATTTAATTTCAAAATCCTTTGGTCTCCATCCTGTTGGTTTAAACCAAATGGTAAGTTTATCTTTCCAATTTTCTGCACGCCAAGCATCAGTAATTAATAACCATAAATGTTGAAAATTAATTCGAATAGGATTCCATGTTCGTGCTGGTCTTGTAATGCCATAAACAGGAGGAACACTTTCTAATTCTTCTTGAAAAGTACCAAATAGCTTATCCCAAATAATAAATATTTGTGAATGATTCTTGTCCATATATTCTGGATTTATCGCATGGTGTACTCTATGGTGAGAGGGAGAAACTAATATATTTTCTAGAAATCCAATTTTTTTAATATGTTTGGTATGGTACCAAAATTGTAAAAATAAATGTACAGGAATAGTTATCGCAATTACTTTAGCGGGAACGCCTATAAGTGCAGCTGGAATCAGTAAAAAAGTAAAAAGATTGAAAAAACTAGAAACGGTTTGGCGTAAAGCACAAGCCAAATTAAATTCCTCACTACTGTGATGAATAGCGTGTTTGTTCCATAAAAAATTTATTTGGTGAGATAAACGATGACTCCAATAGCCATAAAAATCGATAACAATAAAACCGATTAAGTAAGTTAATACGTTTGCTTCTAAATGGAATAAAGCGATTTTGGAAACAATCCAATCATACGAAACTAGTGTAATACTAATTCCCAAAACATCTTTCACAGAATTGACCATTCCGGAGCTTACACTCGAAACAGAATCCATATTTGGAGAAGTATTTTCTCCTTTATAATGTCCGTAAATTTTTTCAATGATAATTAAAATTAAAAAAATGGGCATTACAAAAACTA
>CBDUEE010000231.1:0-4246 GCA_965366105.1 uncultured Flavobacterium sp.
ATAATTTTCGGCTTTATAAAATTTACTTAAGGGTTCTAATGTTGTCACAATTGGACTGTCATAAATTTTACCTTTTTTCAGCGCATTAATTATTGATTGAGCTGCTATTTTTTGTTCTTCATTTTTATAAAAAATAGCAGAACGGTATTGTGTTCCCACATCAGCACCCTGACGGTTTAGAGTCGTGGGATCATGAACAGTAAAAAAGACATTGAAAATTTCATCTAAATTAGTGATGTTTTTATCGTAAGTAATCTGTACTACTTCAGCATGACCAGTTGTACCCGTGCAAACTTCCTCATAAGTCGGGTTTACTGTTTTTCCACCTGCATATCCTGAAATCACTGATTTTACACCGTCTAAGTTTTCATAAATAGCTTCCACACACCAATAGCAGCCACCCGCTAAAGTGATGGTTTCAAGATTAGATTTTTTTGTGTTTTTGTCTGTTGTAGTCTTTTGTGCAAACAAACTAGTCGTTAGTAATACACATACCAAAAATATTTTTTTCATGATTATTTGGTATCAGGTATAAAGTCAAGGGCAATAGAATTCATACAATATCTTTTTCCAGTTGGTTCTGGTCCATCGTCAAAAAGATGTCCTAAATGACCATTGCATCTTCCGCAAAGCGCTTCTATTCTTTCCATTCCAAGTGAGTTATCTGTTTTATAAACTACACTATTTTTGTTTTCTTGTTCAAAAAAACTTGGCCAACCACAAGTGCTAGAAAATTTGGCGCCAGAACGAAATAATTTATTACCACAAGACGCACAATAATAAGTTCCTTTGTCATCAGTGTTCCAATATTTTCCTGTAAAAGGTCTTTCCGTATCAGCTTTACGCATTACCTCATAAACGTCTTCAGGTAAAACTTTTTTCCATTCAGCATCAGTAACTTTTAGTTTTGTGGTATCCGTTTTTGAATAATATGGATTTCCTGCTTTATTGATTGTATTTTCCATAGTAACTGTTTTTTTTGTGTTGTTTTGCTTCTTTACCGTTTGCCCACATGCGGCAAACATAAATAAAGGGAGTAAAAACAAAAGGCTTAAAAAATGTGTTTTTGTTGTCATAATTTTATATTTTTTAGAATTTCCACCAGTTTAAAACTGCTGATTTTCGATAATTTAGTGCTGTTAAACTGTAATCTTTTAATTTTAAAAAGTGTTTGTTATACAAATGTAATGCTTTCAAGCGTTTTTGTAATTCGGTTACTTTGTAATTTAATAACGATTTAAGTACGGTTTAACTATTTCTATTTACGGATAAAAGTTGCTTTTGGTTTTATAAGATAGATTAAGTCTAAAAACTTATAAAAACGATATAGATGCTTATAGGTTTGCAATAACCAATTTATTGGCATTTCTAGTTCAACAAAATGAAACAGAACGTTAAAGCCTCAGTCCCTAATTTTCTTTTTTGTATTTTTGAACTGAAATACATTGATATGACAGAAGAAAACGTGATTTTAGTTAATGAGAATGATGAGCAAATAGGATTAATGCCTAAGCTTGAGGCGCATGAAAAAGCAGTTTTGCATCGTGCCTTTTCTGTTTTTGTATTGAATAACAAAAACGAAATCATGCTTCAACAGCGTGCGCATCAAAAATACCATTCGCCTTTGTTGTGGACCAATACTTGTTGTAGTCATCAACGGGAAGGAGAGACAAACATTCAGGCTGGGAGCAGAAGATTGTATGAAGAAATGGGTTTTAAAACAGAACTTAAAGAGCTATTTCATTTTATATACAAAGCACCTTTTGATAATGGTTTGACAGAACATGAATTGGATCACGTAATGATTGGCTATTATAATGATCAACCAATTATTAATCCAGAGGAAGTTGAAAGCTGGAAATGGATGAAAATTGAAGATGTCAAAATGGATATGGAACTTCAGCCCGATTTATATACGGTTTGGTTCAAAATAATTTTTGACGAGTTTTACCATTTTCTAGAAGAACACAAAAGTCCTCTTTCCTAAAAACAAAGAATAATAAACAGCTATTTATGAAAGTTACTATTTCACGAAAAGCCCATTTTAATGCGGCACATAGATTACATAGAAAGGACTGGACTTTCGAACAAAATGAAGCCATTTTTGGAAAATGTAATAATCCCAATTTTCACGGTCATAACTACGAATTGATAGTAAGTGTAACCGGAGCAATTGATCCAGAAACAGGTTTCGTTATTGATGTAAAATTTTTGGCAGACATTATTAAAGATGAAGTCGAAGAGCAATTTGATCATAAAAATCTAAATCTTGATGTTCCAGAATTTCAGGATTTGAATCCAACTGCAGAAAATATAGTAGTTGTGATTTGGAATAAAATTAGAAAAAGAATTAAATCTGAATTTGATTTAGAGGTTGTTCTTTATGAAACACCGCGCAACTTTGTAACTTATAAAGGAGAAAAATGGAACTAAAAGTAGGAGACAAAATTCCTGATTTTGCAGCAAAAGATGCTAATGGTAATGATTTTGACACTAAGAGTGTGATGGGTCAAAAACCTTTGGTTATTTATTTTTATCCAAAAGACAATACACCAGGCTGCACTACGCAAGCTTGTAGTTTTAGGGATCAATACGAGGATTTTAAAGATCTAGGTGCGGAAGTTATAGGGATTAGTAGTGATACTGTATCTTCACACTTAAAGTTTAGTAAACAGTATAAATTACCATTTATTCTATTATCTGATTTCGATAAAAAAATAAGAAAATTGTTCGGCGTTCCTTCAGGAATGTTTGGTTTACTTCCGGGAAGGGTGACTTATGTAACAGATAAGAATGGTGTTGTTCAAATGATTTTTGATAGTATGTTAGCAGCAAAGCATATTCCTAAAGCACTTGCAGCTATTAAAAAATTAGGATCTTAAAAATTTAAATTGACAAAAAAATATAAATAGGAAAAAATGAATTCAAAAGTATATCCTTTGCAATTTGAACCCATCTTAAAAGAAAGAATTTGGGGTGGCGAAAAGCTAAAAACAGTACTTAACAAACCAATTACTTCTAGTATTACTGGCGAAAGCTGGGAATTATCAACAGTGAAAGGCGATATTAGTGTAATTGCCAACGGAGAATGGAAAGGAAAATCATTGATGGATGTTATAAATGACTATCCAAATGAAATTTTAGGAACTGCAGTTTATACTCGTTTTGGAATGGAATTTCCCTTACTATTTAAATATTTAGACGCTCGTGAAGATCTGTCTATTCAAGTTCATCCTAATGATGCTTTAGCTAAAAAGCGCCACAATTCTTTTGGTAAAACTGAAATGTGGTACATTATGCAAGCTGATGCTGCTGCTCGTATAATTGTGGGATTTAAAGAGAATTCGAATGCTAAGGAATATTTACAGAACTTAGAAAACAAAACTTTACTTTCTATTTTAGATGATGTAAAAGTCAAGTCAGGTGATGTTTTCTTTTTAGAAACAGGCACAGTTCACGCTATTGGAGCTGGATTAGTGGTAGCCGAAATTCAACAAACTTCTGATATAACGTATCGATTGTATGATTTTGATAGAGTAGATGCTACTGGAGCTACTAGAGAATTGCATGTTGATTTAGCTTTGGAAGCGATTAATTACAATACAGTTGAAACTAAAAAAGAATATACTAAGAATGTAAACGAATCTAATGAGGTAGTGCACTGTCCCTATTTCACTACTAATTTTATTCCCTTAGATGGAAAAATAACCGTCAATAAATCAGAAAAAAGTTTTACTGTTTATATGTGTATTGAAGGTAAATTTGAAATAGAATATAATGAATTTAAGTTTTGCTATAAAAAAGGAGATACTGTTTTAATTCCTGCAGCAATGAATGTGTTCATTGTGAGTGGAAAAGCTTCAATTTTAGAAATTTACATTTCATAGTCGGTAATAGAAAGATTATGTGTACTTTTGCAGACGCAAATTAAAAATCAAATTTTAAAAAAATAAAAATGGCAAACGTTAAAAATTTAAAAAAAGACATCAACTACGTTTTAGGAGATATTATTGAAGCAGTTTACTTGTTCGAAATTTCTACAACTGGAAAACCAACAACAGAAACTAATGATTTAATTGATGAGGCTATTGCTGCTTTTGACGCTTTGATCACTAAAGTGAACGCAAAAAAGGTTGAAAACAAAAAAGCACACTTCAAACAAATCAATGTTGAATTGGAACAAACTGCTAATCAATTAGTTGCTAAAATCAACGAATTGTAGTCAAAAAAAAGCAAAAAAAGATTG
>CBDUEE010000232.1:0-4229 GCA_965366105.1 uncultured Flavobacterium sp.
AAGTCGAAAAGCTACAGGAAAAATTCACAAAAGAATTCGAAAATTTAGCTAACAAAATATTAGAAGAAAAGTCGAATAAATTTACGGAGCAGAATAAAGAGAATATGAAAAATATCTTGACTCCATTGCAAGATAAAATTCACTTATTCGAGAAAAAGGTAGAAGATACTCACAAAGAAAGTATTGATTATCATGCCGCTTTGCGTCAACAAATTTTGGGTTTGCGTGAAATGAATATCCAAATGAGTAAGGAAACTATCAACTTGACCAAAGCCCTTAAAGGTGATAGCAAAATGCAAGGAAACTGGGGCGAATTAGTTTTAGAACGTGTTTTAGAAAAGTCAGGATTAGAGAAAGGACGTGAATACGAAGTGCAAAAAGCATTTACAACCGAAGATGGAAATCGCGTTTTCCCAGATGTTGTTATTAATTTACCTGATGGCAAAAAAATGATTGTCGATTCTAAAGTTTCATTGACTGCTTATGAAAAATACATCAATGAAGAGGATGATAGTTTAAAAATAGGGTATTTAAAGGAGCATGTTCTTTCTATAAAACGTCACGTTGAACAATTAGGCAACAAAAATTACCACGATTTGTACCAAATAGAAAGTCCAGATTTTGTATTGCTTTTTATTCCTATAGAACCCGCATTTGCAATGGCGCTGAATGAGGATACTAGTTTGTACAATAAAGCATTCGAAAAAAATATTGTAATTGTAACTCCCGCGACTTTATTAGCGACTTTACGAACGATTGACAGCATGTGGACAAACCAAAAGCAACAGGAAAATGCATTAGAAATTGCCAGACAAGCTGGTGCATTATACGATAAGTTTGAAGGTTTTGTGAGCGATTTAATCAAAATTGGTAAGAAAATCGACGAAAGTAAAATAGAATACACAGGTGCCATGAATAAACTAGTAGATGGAAAAGGCAACCTGATTACAAGTGTCGAAAAATTAAAAAAAATGGGTGCTAAAGCTAAAAAAGCACTTCCAGATAATATCTTAATTAGAGCAGAAAAAGACGAAAACCAACTTTTAAATTAAGTACGAAATGAAAAAATTTCTAATAATAGTTGTGGCAATAGCCACATTGATGACAACACTATATTTTGGTTTTTTACACAATGCCAGTTACAGCGAAGGCGTTCGTTCAGGTGAATTGATTAAAGTGAGTCACAAAGGAATCCTTTTTAAAACATGGGAAGGCGAAATAAGTCAAGGTATTTCTGGTGCACAAATTTTTGCGTTTTCCGTATTGGATAGTGAAAAAAAAGTGATTGTCGATTTGAAAGAAATGGAAGGACAATATGTGCAGGTCAGTTACCAAGAACGGTACAAAACTTTCCCATGGTGGGGCGACACTCGGTATTTTATAACTTCCGTTAAAAAAGTTAATTCTCCCTTTAAAATTAAATAAATGAATCCTATTTTTAAAACTGTTGCATCCTCAGATATTAGTATTTCACAATTGATGCTGCCTAGTCATACCAACTTTAGTGGCAAAATTCACGGTGGTTATATCTTGTCTTTACTCGATCAGATTGCATTTGCTTGTGCTTCAAAATTCTCTGGGAATTATTGTGTAACTGCTTCAGTAGATACTGTAAATTTTTTAAGTCCTATTGAAGTTGGTGAATTGGTAATAATGAAAGCCAGTGTGAATTATGTAGGAACAAGCTCAATGATTATAGGTATTAGAGTAGAATCTGAAAACATACAAACTGGAAAAATAAAACATT
Organism: uncultured Flavobacterium sp.; assembly: GCA_965366105.1. Lineage (GTDB taxonomy): Bacteria > Bacteroidota > Bacteroidia > Flavobacteriales > Flavobacteriaceae > Flavobacterium. The sequence goes on from CBDUEE010000232.1 coordinate 1,748, forward strand.
GCAATTCCTCTTATTTTACAATGGTTGCTAAAGACAAAGACGGCAACAACATTCCCGTTCCTGGATTAATTCTATCCCATAAAATTGAGATTCGTCGCTTTTTTAATTGTATCAAACAAATAGCACTAAAAAAAGAAAAAGACCGTCACGATGAAGAATTTGATTTTACTTCAAAAGAATCAATTGAAAGTTTAAAAAAATACAATGTTCGTTTAGAATTATAATATCTACTTAAAAACCAATTAATTATCTTTTTAGTATGATGCCTTAATTGCTAATTCTGGTTGTAATAACTCGTGAAAAACAAAATAACCTTCCTTTTTTTTAATTAATAATTCCTATATTCATTCCTTTTTTTTGTAACTTTAAGTACTTAATTCATATCCTATTATGAAGAAAAATTTCTTAATAATATTCCTCTTCGTTGCATTTGCAACAACGGCCCAAGAAAAAATGGTTTCTTATGAAGGAATCACAAGTTTTGAGGCTTCAATACCTTTATTTGAAGAAGTAAAAGCTACAAACAATAAAACCATTTGTGTTTTAGTTACCAAAACAGGTGAAATTACCTGTTGGTTGGCTATCAAAGATTTTAAATTTAAAAGAAATTTGATGGGCGAACATTTCAATAGTAATTATATGGAAAGCGACCGTTATCCAAAAGCTGTATTTAAAGGTAGAATTGAAAAATTTGATCTAAAAAATCTAAATTCGGAACGCATCAATTATCAAATTAATGGTAAAATAACAATTCATGGGCAAACTAAGATAATGGCAATTAAGGGAACTTTAAAAAAAGTAGGTACTGGAATAGAATTTCAATCTGAATTTCTCTTAAACACTGATGACTTCAAAATTGAAATTCCATTCGTGGTACGCAGTAAAATATCAAAAAGCGTAAACACACAAATCATCTGTACGCTTAGATAAATCTATTTAGCCAAACAATCTTTCAATGCTTCTTCTAAATTTTTGTATTTGAATTTAAAACCTGTTTGTTCAATTTTATCTGATGAAACTCTTCTTCCTGTTAATACAATTTTTGACATTTCACCCAAAGCCATTTTTAAAACAAAAGCAGGAACATTGGGCAACCATATCGAATAACCAAAAATACGAGCTAATGTTTTAGAAAAAACACTATTCGTAGTATTATCGCACACTGCAGCATTGTAGGCTCCAGACATTTCCTCTTTTATAATCGCCTGATAATATATTCCACATAAATCATCTACATGAATCCAAGGCATGTATTGTTTTCCAGAACCTAAAGCAGAACCCAATCTATATTTAAAAAGTGGAATCAATTTCTTTAAGAAACCATCATTTTTCCCCATAACTAATCCAGTCCTGATTTTGACGGTGCGAATATTCAAATTTTCGATAAAATCTATGGAATCTTCCCATTTTTGACAAGCATATCCTAAAAAGTCATTTGCGGGAGCATCATTTTCAGTGCAAATCTCGGCTCCGTTTACTGCACCATAAAAACCAACAGCCGAAGCAGAAATAAAAGCATCTACTTTTTTATGATGTTTTTTGAGTACCATATATAGGAGTTGCGAGGATTTCTCTCTACTGTCTATAATTGCTGCCTTTCTCTTAACGGTCCATCGCTTATCAGCAATGTTTTCGCCTGCGAGATGAATAATATAATCTGCTTTCAAAACTGATTCTTCTTCAATAAATTGCTTTGCTACATCCCATTTATAATAGAAAATATCTTTTTGATTTTGTTTTTCCGACCTGCTTAAAATTGAAACAGTATAGCCATTTCTAATCAATAAATCCGTCAAATGTCTACCTATAAACCCCGATCCACCACTTATTAAAACGTTCTTTTTCATATTTAGCAATTTATTGATTTTTATTGGTTTTATCTAATTCACAACACTTCATTTCTGAATAAAAGGAATTGTATGTTATGCTCATTTTATACCTTTATATAGCGTCTGATTTTTAATACTATAAAATTATACTAAATTTTGTTTAACTTTATTAAAATATAGTTAAACATTTATTATCTTTATACTCTAATTTGAAATACACATAAAATGGCTACTAAAAAAACAGCAATAACAAAAGACAAAATCGTTTCTATGTACATGGATTATGTTCTTGAGCATAGTGAAAAACCAAAATCTGTTTATCATTTCACGAAAATTAATGATTTTTCTGAAACGGAATTTTACGCGTTTTTTGGAACATTAGAAAGTATAGAGAAGGAAATTTTCAAAATGTTCGTAGAAAAAACGGTAGAATTGCTTTCTAAAAATGCAGATTACGAGACTTACGACATGAGGAGTAAAATGCTCAGTTTTTACTTTACCTTCTTTGAAATATTAACCGCAAATAGAAGTTACGTCACTTTAGTTTTAAAAGATCAAGGCAATCAACTGAAAAAATTAATGCAATTATCTGGTCTTAGAACTAGTTTCAAAAATTATTTGTCTGAAATCATTTCTGATGATTTTAGAACGCA
>CBDUEE010000233.1:0-4229 GCA_965366105.1 uncultured Flavobacterium sp.
TGTTAATGAAAAAATAGTTTGTAAAAACAAGTTGATTCTAAATTATTTTGGCGAAAAAACTACTGCAGACTGTGGAATTTGCTCGTTTTGCATCACAAAAAAAATTAAGAAAAAAGATTCGACATTACTTTCAAAAGAAATAATATCATTATTGCAAGACGAGGATTTAAATTCAAGAGATATTCAAAACAATACTAAAAACAGTTCTGATGAAGTTATCTTTGTACTTCAAGAATTATTAGAAAACAATATAATTTTGGTTAAACCAAATAACAAATATACTTTAAGATCATAATGGAAAAATTACGAATTGTTTTTATGGGAACACCTGAATTTGCTGTGGGAATCTTAGATACTATTATCAAGAATAATTTTGAGGTTGTAGGCGTTATAACGGCGGCGGATAAACCCGCGGGTCGTGGACAAAAATTAAAATATTCGGCAGTAAAAGAGTATGCAATAGATAACAATCTTACTTTATTACAACCTACGAGCTTAAAAGACGAGAGTTTTTTATCGGAATTAAAAGCACTAAATGCCAATTTACAAATTGTAGTAGCCTTTAGAATGTTGCCAAAAGTGGTTTGGGAAATGCCTTCGCTTGGCACTTTTAATCTTCATGCTTCTCTCCTACCTAATTATCGTGGTGCAGCACCAATAAATTGGGCCATAATAAATGGAGAAACTAAAACAGGTGTTACTACTTTTTTTATTGATGACAAAATTGATACTGGAGCCATGATTTTAAGCTCAGAAATAGCAATTGATGAAAACGAAAATGCAGGGCACTTGCACGATCGTCTGATGGAATTGGGAAGTAAAACGGTTGTTGATACACTACAATTAATCAAAAGCGGAAATATCACTACTACAATACAAGAAGATAACGCAGAAATCAAAACAGCATATAAACTTAACAAGGAGAATTGCAAAATAGATTGGACAAAACCAGCATTGGAAATAAACAATTTAATTCGCGGATTGAGTCCCTATCCTGCTGCTTGGTGCTTTTTTGGAGATAAAAATGAAGAATGGAATGTAAAAATTTACGAATCTAATATAATTCCTGAAGAACATAATCACACAATCGGCAGTTTAATTTGTACCAAAAAAGAAATGAAAATTGCTGTAAAAGATGGATTTATTAAAATATTACATTTACAATTTCCGGGCAAAAAGAAAATAAGTACATCCGAATTACTCAATGGAATTACATTTACAGCAGATGCTAAAGTGTATTAAAGTCAATAAAAACGGGGATTTTTTAACTTTAATAATAAAAAAACCAGTCGTTTATCAACAAAAAAAAAAGTTATCAACAAATTAAATTAAATTAACATAAAACGCTTGCAAGGAACGTATTTCCTACTAAATTTGTGTATTAACAATTTGTATAACCAACAATTAATAAACTATTTATTATGAACAAATCAGAATTAATCGATGCTATCGCTGCTGATGCAGGAATTACAAAAGCTGCAGCAAAATTAGCTTTAGAATCATTTTTAGGAAATGTAGGTGGAACTTTGAAAAAAGGTGGAAGAGTATCATTAGTAGGTTTCGGATCTTGGTCTGTTTCTGCTAGAGCTGCTAGAGACGGTAGAAATCCTCAAACAGGAAAAACGATCCAAATCGCTGCTAAAAACGTAGTGAAATTTAAAGCAGGTGCAGAATTAGAAGGTGCAGTAAACTAATTCTAATCCCTCTTATATAATCAAAACCTTCCATCTGGAAGGTTTTTTTATACATTTTATCGATTTTATTTGGCACTATTATAATAAAAAACTTAAATTTATTAAAAAATAAAATCCTATGATTACAGATAAATTAAAAAAAGGCCATTTACTTATTGCTGAACCAACAATAATAGGTGATTTATCGTTCAATAGATCGGTGATTTTATTAGCTGATTACAATGAAGAAGGATCCGTTGGTTTTATAATCAACAAACCTTTGAAATATACGATCCACGATTTGATTCCAGAGATTGATGCGCGATTTAAGATTTATAATGGCGGTCCTGTAGAACAAGATAATCTCTATTTTATTCATAACATTCCAGAACTCATTCCCAATAGTATTGAAATATCAAATGGTATTTATTGGGGTGGCGATTTTGAGTCTACAAAAGAACTTATTAATAAAGGAGAAATAAGCAACGATAACATCCGGTTCTTTTTAGGATATACTGGTTGGGATGAAAAGCAATTAGAAAGTGAAATGGAAAGTCATTCGTGGATAATAAACTCGAATAGTTATGAAAATAAAATTATTGGAAAATCAGCGACTCATTTCTGGAAAGATCAAATTAAGGAATTAGGCGGAGATTACCTGATCTGGTTAAATGCGCCTGAAAATCCATATCTAAATTAAGCGTTACTTATCATTTCGTTAAGCTTCGCTAACAATTGAACAGAAGTATTAGTGACAAAACTTTTTTTACGATATTGTGTTATTGGCTGAATTCCTTTTATGACATTAGTAACAAATAATTCATCTGCTTTTTGAAGATCAAATGGAGAAATTACGTCTTCAACAACCTCTAAATTTTCTATTTTTTTAGCTAAATGTAGAATTTGCTTTCTCATAACTCCATTTAAGCACCCTTCAGAAACTGGCGGAGTAATCAATTTACCGCCTAATAGCATAAAGATATTCCCTTGCAATGCCTCCACTATATTCTTATTGTCATTTAGTAGCAAGCAATTATCTAAGCCGTTTTCATCTGCATAAATACTTCCTGTTATGTTAATGATTTTATTGGTCGTTTTAATAGAAGATAGTAGCTGTTTTGTGATATAGAAATCTTTGTATAGATCTACTTCATAATTATTTTTTTCAATTGAATACAATTTTTTTTCAAGCCCTACAGCATGAATTAAGAATGACACCGTGTTATTCTGTGGTAAATAATAACCTCCATCGTTTCTATAAACTGTGATTCGGGCACGTGAAGAAGCAGCTATTGAATTTGCATTTGCTACTAAAAGAATTTGTTCTTCAAAATATTCCATAGTGAAATTCATAGGAATTTCCATTCGAACCACTCGCATAGAAGACATTAATCTAAAATAATGATCTTCCAGAAAAAGAATTTTATTGTTTAATATTTTAACTGTTTCAAAAACTCCATCACCATATAAAAAAGCACGATTTTGAGTCAATACATTAGTATCCTGAGACACGATAGTTCCATTAAAATTAATCATAAAAAAAGCCCTAAATAATATTCAGGGCAAATATAAGTCATAAAATATGATTTTACTATACAGAACCAATTAGATGTTTCAAATCAGAAATTTGATTTTCCCATAATAACGTTGCTTCATCTACCTCATCTTTTTCGGCAAAATCAACGACCATTAAGGAAACGTCTTTAGTGAGCTCATCAACTAAAATATGCAATTCAAAAAAGTACTCCGTGTCTTTACCTTTATCATCAACCCATTTAAACTTTACCTTTTCACCTGTTTTCTTAGAGGCAAGCCTTGCTTTTTCCTCTGAGTCATCCCAAATAAAAGTAAAGAATTCACCTCGAGAATTTACATTATCAGCAAACCATTCCGACAAACCTGATGGAGTCGATATATATTGATACAATAATTGAGGCGAAGAATTTATAGGAAACTCGATTTCGTAACGTACTTTCTGATCCATGAGCTGCATTTAATTTTTCCGAAATATATAGAATATAACTACAAAAAGAAAGCATTTATAAAAATATTTTTTTTTCTTCAAAATATGTTTGTAAGTTTTAATATAATTTCTATATTTGCACCCGCATCCAAGGGCAATATTTCTTGAGTATTTGGCGAGGTAGCTCAGTCGGTTAGAGCGCAGGATTCATAACCCTGAGGTCACGGGTTCAACTCCCGTCTTCGCTACAAAACAAACCCTTAAACAACAACTGTTTAAGGGTTTTTTGATTTAAAATTATTCCCTCACTCCATGACGAATTTTTTATGATTATCCAATCTCCCCTAAATTTCTGTTATTCTCATTTAATAGAATTAAAACGATGAAAATATCCATATAATCTTAAAATAGAGAAAAAATAAGTGATTTTCACCAAGGATAAGTATATTTCACTTACTTTTGAATAATCAATTTTCACCAATACATATGGATAGCAATCATTTTTCACTTAAAATAAGTATTTTTCACGGCTACAAAGCACCCGAAGAAGGAACTTTAGTGGGTTATGGTGCTTTGATGGAAGCATTTGCTTT
>CBDUEE010000234.1:0-4150 GCA_965366105.1 uncultured Flavobacterium sp.
ATCGTGGTCGTCAAGAATAACTTCTAAAATTACGTTACCGTACAAAATTGACTGGCAGACCAATGCTAGTTATAATGCGCCACAAACTAGTGCTCAAGGCAAAAGTTTAGGTGTTTTTGGAGCAAACTTAGCATTCAGCAAAGACATATTAAAAGACAAAGGAACTCTTTCATTCAACATTAGTGACGTATTCAATTCTAGAAAAAGAATTACTGAAAACTATTTACAAGGAGTTGTAAGCTCCTACAGCGAAATGCAATGGAGACAAAGACAGTTTAGCGTATCATTCACATATCGTTTTAACAAACCCAAAAACGAAAGAGAAAGACCTAAACAAAATCAAAATGAAGGCGAAGGTGACTTTCAAGGATAAAAAAATGAGGACTCTAGAAATAGAGTCCTCATTTTTTTTTACTGCTTATAAAACTATTAAACATAAAAAAAGGACTCGTAAAAACGGGTCCCTTTTTTTTAAAAACAAAACAGATTAAACTGATTGTTGCTCTTGCTTCTTTTTTTCTCTTTTCTCTTTATAAGCTTCCCAAGTTGCGCCACCTACCCAATACGATACGAAACTAACTAAAAAAAACATTAACCAAAATCCTATAGTAAGAACGGTTAAGAAAAGTAAAAAGCCTAAATACTGTGAAAATTCAAACATGTTTTCCGGAATTTTTGAATGTAGCCACAAATGTAAGTTTAATTCCTTTTCATACCAATAAAAAAACATAAAAACTACTAATGAATTTTTATAAAAAAGGAATTATCCGTATTTTTGAGCTCAGAATTTGGAGCTCTTCCCGCTGTACACTCTAATCTTTTCTTTTTTCAAGAAAAAAAAGAAAAGGATTTCCGTTTCCATCGGGGCTAAAAACCGTAAAACAACACATTTATAAATACCAACAACATGAAATTCAGAATAGAAAAAGACACTATGGGTGAAGTGCAGGTTCCTGCAGAAAAATATTGGGGTGCACAAACAGAACGTTCTCGCAATAATTTTAAAATAGGCCCATCGGCATCTATGCCAAAAGAAATAATCCAAGGTTTTGCTTATCTAAAAAAAGCTGCTGCTTATGCCAATTGCGATTTAGGAGTATTACCAACAGAAAAAAGAGATGCAATTGCTGCTGTATGTGATGAAATATTAGCTGGAAAGTTAGACGATGAATTTCCATTGGTAATTTGGCAAACTGGTTCTGGTACACAAAGTAACATGAACGTAAACGAAGTAGTGGCTAATCGTGCGCAAGTATTAAAAGGATTTAATATTGGTGAAGGAGAACAATTCATCAAAGCGAATGATGATGTAAACAAATCACAATCTTCAAATGATACCTTTCCAACCGGAATGCATATTGCAGCTTACAAAGCAGTAGTTGAAGTTACTATTCCAGCAGTAGAAAAATTAAGAGATACACTTCATGCAAAAGCAGTTGAATTCAAAACAGTTGTGAAAATAGGCCGTACGCATTTAATGGATGCTACACCACTTACATTAGGACAAGAAATTTCAGGTTATGTAGCACAATTAAACTACGGTTTAAAAGCAGTCAAAAATACTTTAGCTCACTTATCAGAAGTTGCATTAGGTGGAACTGCAGTAGGAACTGGATTGAATACGCCAGAAGGATATGACGTAAAAGTGGCTGAATATATTGCTGAATTTACAGGACATCCGTTTGTAACTGCTGAAAATAAATTTGAAGCATTGGCTGCACATGATGCGATTGTAGAATCTCACGGTGCTTTAAAGCAATTAGCTGTTTCTTTAAATAAAATTGCTAATGATGTGCGTATGTTAGCTTCAGGACCACGTTCAGGAATTGGAGAAATCATAATCCCAGAAAATGAGCCAGGTTCTTCTATTATGCCAGGAAAAGTAAATCCAACGCAGTGTGAAGCCTTAACTATGGTTTGTGCTCAAGTAATTGGGAATGATGTTGCAATAACTGTTGGAGGAATGCAAGGTCAATATGAATTGAATGTTTTTAAACCTGTAATGGCTGCTAACTTTTTACAATCGGCTCGTTTATTAGGTGACGCTTGTCTTTCTTTTGATGAACATTGCGCACAAGGTATCGAACCAAATTACAAACGCATCAAAGAATTAGTTGACAACTCATTAATGCTCGTTACAGCTTTGAATACTAAAATTGGTTATTACAAATCAGCTGAAATTGCTCAAACAGCACATAAAAACGGTACCACTTTAAAAGAAGAAGCCGTTCGTTTAGGATATGTAACCGCAGAAGATTTTGATGCTTGGGTAAAACCTGAAGACATGGTAGGAAGTTTGAAATAAACCTCACTAAAATCTAAAATAAAAAAAATCCCAAATTCCAACTTAAACTCTGGAATTTGGGATTTATTATTTTAGAACTATATTTTATACGTGCAACGCTCTATTATCTGTAGCCGCTAATGCAGCTTCTTTAATAGCTTCCGCAAAAGTAGGATGCGCGTGTGACATTCTAGATATATCTTCAGCTGATGCTTTAAATTCCATTGCTGTTACTGCTTCAGCAATTAAATCAGCACAACGAGCACCAATCATGTGAACGCCAAGAACCTCATCTGTTTTTGCATCAGCAAGAATTTTTACAAATCCATCTAAATCTCCTCCTGCTCTCGCACGACCTAACGCTTTGAAAGGGAAACTTCCTGATTTATAATCTACTCCAGCAGCTTTTAATTGCTCTTCAGTTTGTCCTACTGCAGCCACTTCTGGCCAAGTATAAACAACACCAGGAATTAAGTTATAATCGATATGTGGTTTTTGACCCGCTAAAATTTCAGCAACCATAGTTCCTTCTTCTTCCGCTTTGTGTGCCAACATTGCTCCACGAACAACATCACCAATGGCATAAATATTTGGAACATTAGTTTGCAAATGATCGTTTACCTCAACCATTCCTCTATCTGAAATTTTCACTCCTGCATTTTCAGCATTCAAACCTTCAGTATAAGGACGACGACCTACAGAAACTAAAGAGTAATCTCCTTCTAAAGTAATTGTTTCTCCTTTAGCATTCTCTGCTTGAACAACAACTCCTTCTCCATTTCTTTCTACTGATTTCACTTTGTGTGAAACGTAGAATTTCATTCCTTGTTTTTTTAATACTTTAGTCAATTCTTTAGACAATGAAGCATCCATTCCAGGAATGATTCTGTCCAAATATTCTACTACAGAAACTTGCGCTCCTAAACGTAAATACACTTGACCTAATTCGATACCAATAACTCCACCACCAATAATAACTAGGTGTTTAGGAACTTCTTTCAGTTTTAACGCTTCTGTAGAAGTGATGATTCTTTCTTTATCTAATTTGATAAAAGGTAAAGAAGAAGGTTTAGAACCCGTAGCGATAATTATATTTTTGGCCTCAATAGTTTCAGAACTTCCATCCGCTTTAGCAACCGCAACATGCGTAGCATCTACAAATGAACCTAAACCTTCAAGAACTGTAATTTTATTTTTGTCCATTAAAAATTTCACACCACCAGAAGTTTGGTCAACAACAGCTTGTTTGCGTGCAATCATTTTCTCTAAATTCACTTTTACTTCTCCAGAAATTTCAATTCCATGCTCTGCAAAATGTGAAATTTCACTATAATGGTGAGAAGATGCAAGCAAAGCTTTAGAAGGAATACAACCTACATTTAGACAAGTTCCACCTAAAGTAGAATATTTCTCGATAATTGCTGTTTTAAAACCCAGTTGCGCACAACGAATTGCTGATACATATCCTCCAGGTCCTGAACCTATAATGACTACGTCAAATGAACTCATAGTAATTTATTTTAGTGTGTTTTTATAAAATGTTGCACAAAATTAAGGAATTAAGTTTTGTTTAAAGTTTAAATTGAAAGGTTTTGTTGCGAATTTTCGTTAATTCCCTTTTAGTTACCAATTAACGCCATTTAAAAGTACTTTTTTATCTAAATCGCAACAACAGTTGTGTTTTTTACTTCGCTAATCATAAAAGTACTGTGCGTACTCCCGATATGTTTTAAAGTCGTTAACTTAGTAACCAAAAATTCTCGATAGGCTTCCATATCCTTTACCACTATTTTTAAAATGTAGTCATAATCTCCACTTACATGATGGCATTCTAACACTTCTTTAAGCTGCACGACTTCACTTTCA
>CBDUEE010000235.1:0-4141 GCA_965366105.1 uncultured Flavobacterium sp.
TACCATAAGTCTCATAGACTTCTGCTTTCAATTTAGAAAGTGTCTCTCTAATTACATTATTTATTTTGGCTCCGCCTATAATTATTTTTTTTACATTTTGTAATTCCGATAAACAATTTTGAATTTGTAAAGGAACCATTGCTACAAAATCATAAGTAACATCCTCCCGAATTAAAGGATGTGAACTTGGCTCAACAAAGTCCATATCGAGTCCCAGAATAAAGCCTCGTATGAGCATCATTTTTCCTGCGATGTATTTAATAGGCAAACAATGCAATACCTTATTTCCAGGTTTTAAATTGAAAAAATCTCCCGTTGCAATAGCAGAACTAACCATGGCTTGTTTTTCAATTCTAATTAGTTTAGGAGTTCCAGTTGTACCAGAAGTATTCAATTCAATAAATGATTTGTTATCAAACCAATCAAGTATAAAATCACCCATCTGTTTTTCATACACATCGCCTTCCTTGATATAACTATATGCTATTCGGCATAAATCGTTTCGATTAAAATGATGTCCATTCAATTTAAATAAATTATGTACATTAACATAGGTGATTGTATTCGTCATAATTGTGCTTTATAAAATATCAAAAGATTTATTCTCTAAATTTTCCCTGTTAATTTTTCTTTCCAATTGGTCCAATTGTATTTTTTACTAAAAATAAATAAAAGTAAAGGAAAAACAACTATAACTGGAAAAATAACCTCAAATCCTGCCGATGGATCTGAAATATCTTTAAAAATAGAATGCGTCTGCAAGGCGGACCAATCCGAAGTAACTAGTAAAGCACCAACCAGATTATTAGCCGCATGGAAACCTAATGCAAGTTCCATTCCCTCATCCATCAATGTAATTATTCCTAGAAAAAATCCTGTTCCTATATAATACACCATGATTATTGGACCAAGTTTAACGACTTCAGGATTAAAATAATGCATTCCACCAAAAATTAAAGAAGTCATTACTAACGGAAACCATTTATTTTTGGACAAATTAGCAAATCCTTGCATCAAATATCCTCTAAAAATATATTCTTCAGAACTCGTTTGTATTGGAATAAACAACACTCCTATTATAAATAAAATTGCAAATGGGATGGGTTTAAAATTGAACACAAATTCACTCGGATCATAAAAATAAGACAACAAAGTAGTAATAATTGTAAAAGCGGACCAAAGCGAAAAGGAAAATATAATGCGTTTCCAATCTATTTTTTTGCGAGATGTTGTTACAGACAGCATCGATTGTCTATGCAAATAGCGAACTACAAAAATAATGCCCAGCATAGTAAAAACAAAAGAAATCATAATCAAAAACAAAGTTAGATTAGGATCAAAATACTGCATTATACCGTTACTACTTTTAGGATAAGTTGTACCCTTTTTCGATGAGTCATACTCTAAAGCTGCTATAAAAACAAATTGCCCCAATAATGAGGCGAAAATGAGCAATAATGAACCCCAAATATACTTGCTAAATCTGTTTTCTGATTTAATACCTTGTTCTATAAACATACATTTTTGTTTAATTTTATTAGTAATCAGCTAAACAAACCTTATTTTTGCATCATGAAAAAAAAGTTCAGTAACTAATACAAACTAAATATAATAAATATGATACAAATATACCATAATTCACGCTGTGGAAAATCTAGAAATTGCATTGAACATATTGAGAAATCTAAAAAAGAGTTTGAAGTAATCAATTATTTAATAAACCCTCCCTCTTATGAAGAGTTAGCTAATATCTTAGAGAAACTTAATTTCAATCCAATCGATTTAATTCGCAAGAAAGAACAAATATGGTTAGACAATTTTAAAGACTTAACTATGAACAATCAGCAGATCATTCAAGCTATGATAACCCATCCTATTTTAATTGAAAGGCCAATTGTAATTAAGGGAAACAAAGCCATTATAGGAAGAGATTTAGAGAATGTTGCTGCATTTATTTCTTAAAATCTACTTTATATAATTAACATAAATTTATGAATTTTGGTTTTAAACCAAACTCGACTTTGATAATCTAATATACTATAACCAACGTTTTTTTAAAATGAAAAAAATTAAATCTGTCCTAATTCTTGTTCTCTTTTTTAATACGCTCTTCAGTTTTGCTCAAGAGGTTACAAACCAAAAAATCAAGATCAGTGGTAAAGTTGTCGAAAAAGTGACCAAACAACCGCTAGAATATGCTACCATCACTTTTTTACTTCCTAACAACCCAAAACCAGTAGCTGGTGGAATTACAAATCCAAAAGGTGAATTTGATATTGAAATTAAACCTGGTATTTATGATATAAAAATTGAGTTTATATCTTTTAAAATAAACGAAATCAAACAGAAAAACTTTAACACGAGTACTAGTTTAGGTTTAATTAGTTTAGAAGAAGATGCAAATCAACTAAATGAGGTTGTTATTCGTACAGAAAAAACCACCGTTGAAATCAAATTAGACAAGAAAGTGTACAACGTAGGAAATGATCTTATGGTAAAAGGCGGAACAGTAAGTGATGTTTTAGACAATATTCCTTCCGTATCTGTAGATGTTGAGGGAAATGTAAGTCTTCGTGGAAACGATAATGTAAGAGTACTTATTGACGGAAAACCGTCGAACGCTATTAACATTGCTGAAGCATTGCGTTTGATCCCTGCTGATGCTATAGAAAAGGTTGAAGTAATAACCAATCCTTCCGCTAGATATGATGCTGAAGGTGGTGGAGGTTTATTAAATATTATCTTGAAAAAAGGAAAGAATCAAGGTTTAAACGGAACATTTATAGCTTCAACAGGTTATCCAGAAACCTATGGTTTAAGTGGTAATGTAAATTATAAATCAAAAAATTTCAACCTTTTTACGACTCAAGGATATAACGATCGTAATAGTCCAGGTAACTCTTTTACTAATTCGAAATATTTGAATTCAGATAATTCTACGCGTAACTATATCTACGAAAACAGAGAAAACAAAAGAAATAACAAAGGGTATAACGGTAACTTTGGAATTGAATTAAATTTAAATGAATCTACTTCATGGACAAATTCATTCAATTATAGAAATAGTAAGGGAGATAATGTTGATGATGTTTTTCAAAATTATTACAATTCAGCTTTTAATTATGATTATACACGTAATCGAGTAAATGGAGAAATTAGTGATAGTGAAAGTGCAGAGTTTGCTACAAATTTCATTAAAAAATTCAAAAAAGACGGTCACAAATTAACAATAGATGGTTCCTTCTCCTCAAGTGATGATCTAAATGATGCCATCATTACTGATAAAGTAACTAATAATAGTATCGTAAAGTTTGACAATACTACCAATAATCAAAATCAAAAGAGAAACTTAATTCAAATGGATTATGTTTTACCTTTTGGAAAAGGAAGCCAGTTTGAAGCAGGATACCGCGGTGATTTCTCAAAATTACGAACAGATTATCAAGTAGAAAATGACGGAGTAATCAACAATAACTTTACTAATACTTTAGAATACAAAGAAAAAGTAAATGCACTTTACTCTCAATACGGACTAAAAGTAAATAAATTCTCTGCTCTTTTTGGATTGCGTTTTGAAGATTCAAATATTGAAATCAACCAATTAGCTACAAATAGTTATAATACTAAAAAATATAGTAATTTTTTCCCAAGTGCTTTCTTTACTTATGAAATTTCAGATAAAAGTAGTGCTTCTGTAAGCTATAGCCGTAGAATCCAAAGACCTAGAGGAAGAATGCTAAATCCATTCAGCAATTTATCTAGTAACATCAATATTTTTATGGGAAATCCGGATTTAAATCCTGCATTTTCTGATGCAATTGATTTAGGATACATAAAAAGGTGGAGCAAAGTAACATTCAACACATCATTATACGTAAATAAAACAACAGATGTATTCCAATTTGCAAGAAGAGAGTCAGGTACTTTCGTAAATGGAACTCCAGTACTTATTAGTTCACCAATCAACTTAGCAACAGAATACAGAACTGGGTTTGAATTTACATTAAATTATTCTCCTTATAAATGGTGGAAATTAAATGGAAATTTCAATTTCTTTAGAAATGAAACCGAAGGGATTTTCTCTTACACCGATTTTAACAATAATGTAATTCTACAAGATTTTGGTAATGTAGCAACATCG
>CBDUEE010000236.1:0-4118 GCA_965366105.1 uncultured Flavobacterium sp.
AAATGGTATAGAATTAAATTTTTTATTAGACACGGGAGTTTCCGAGTCTATACTTTTTAGTTTGGAAGAAAAAAAAGAAGTTCGTTTTTCAAATACAGAAAAAATTTTATTGAGAGGTTTAGGAAATCAAATTGCAGTTGAAGGACTTAAGTCTACTAATAATACGTTAGAATTTAGTAGTTTGAAGATGAGAAATCATCTGCTATATATTGTCTTAGATCCGGAGTTTAATTTATCATCACACATAGGAATTCCAGTGAACGGAATCATTGGTTATCAATTTTTTAGAAATAATTTAGTTGAAATAAATTATCGTAAAAAAAAGATTGTTGTTTACAAAGACAATACAAAAAACCGGATGAGGATTGGAAAAAAGTTCGTTGCAATCCCTATAAGTATCGAGAAGTCGAAACCTTATTTGAAAAGCGTCATCACTTTAAATAATCAAGAAATTCCAGTCAAATTATTAGTAGATATTGGTAATAGCGATGCTGTTTGGTTATTTGAAAATCGGTCTAAAATGATAAATGTCCCATTAAAACATTTTGATGATTTTTTAGGAAAAGGATTTAGTGGCGATATTGAAGGAAAACGAGGAAGAATTCAAAAATTCCAAATTGGAAATTTTAAATTTAATGATCTTGTAGCAGCTTTTCCAGATTCGATTTCGATTAAAAATGTTGCCTTGGTACCAGATCGAATGGGTTCTGTTGGTGGTGAGATTATGAAAAGATTTGATGTTGTTTTTGATTATCAAAAACAGCAGTTGTATTTAAAAAAGAATAGTAATTACGCGGTTGTTTTTAGTTATAATAAAAGCGGTGTCGAGGTTGGTCATAACGGATTACAGTGGGTTCAGGAGACGGTTCAAATGGAGACTGTTGCAGTGCGAAATAAATATAATGAGTCTGATAATGCTAATGTAAAGTCCGAATTCAAATATAAATTTCAGTTAAAACCTATTTATGAAGTTGTTCATGTCCGGATGAATTCTCCAGCCGCTAAAGCGGGAGTTCAAAAAGGCGATCTCATTATTAAGATCAATAATAATACTATTTATAAATATTCTCTGCAAAATATTAACTCAATCTTTAGATCGGAAGACCATAAGTGGATCAATTTGGAAGTAGAGCGTAACAAAGAAATTATAAAATTTAAATTTCAACTCGATGATATTTTATAAAAAAAATGCTCCTGAAAAGTTTTCAGAAGCATTTCTACTTAAATAGATTTTGTGTTAATTGGAAATTACCTCTCCCTTTATTTTTAAAGCAACCCTTCCATCATCATAATTAACTGCATTGGATTCAACAGTTATTGTTTTTCTGATCGGGCCAGGAGCCATGTTATATTTTACTGTAATTTTTCCTGTTTTTCCCGGCATGATTGGTTCATTTGGTTTTGAAGGAACTGCACATCCACAAGTAGATAGTACATTGGTGATGATTAAAGGAGCATTACCAGTGTTTGTAAAAATGAAATCACGGGTGCCGTTTTCTGACTTGGTAACTTTACCATAATCAATTGTGTTATCAGGTGCAGAGAATACAATTTTAGGTCCGTTTTGAGCAAACCCAAGACTAGTGATCAATGCAAATGCAAATAAAATTATAGTTTTTTTCATTTTTATTTATTTAAAATCATTTAGTAAAAATAGTATCTTTTATTTAATGCACAAATATTTATTTATCTTTTTATAGTGTACATAATTATTTACTTTTGTTCCCTATCTAAATTACAAATATCAGACCAAAGTTTAATTTTGGTTTTAACAGTTGCTTTATATGACTATCCCTGCACAATTTGACGCTAAAACTATAGAAAATAAATGGTACGACTACTGGATGAAAAACAATTATTTTCATTCGGAGCCAGATCATAGAACACCTTATACCATTGTAATTCCTCCACCGAATGTTACAGGAGTTTTGCACATGGGTCACATGTTGAACAATACTATTCAAGATGTTTTAATCAGAAGAGCACGTCTTAAAGGATTCAACGCCTGTTGGGTTCCCGGAACAGATCACGCATCAATCGCTACTGAGGCAAAAGTGGTAGCTAAATTAAAAGCAGAAGGAATCAATAAAAATGATTTAACACGCGAAGAGTTTTTGGCGCACGCCTGGGAATGGACCGATAAATACGGTGGTGTTATTCTAGATCAACTTAAAAAGCTAGGTGCTTCATGCGATTGGGAAAGAACTAAGTTTACGATGGATCCAGATATGTCGGCATCTGTCATAAAATCTTTTGTGGATTTATACAACAAAGGATTAATTTATCGTGGTTACCGAATGGTAAACTGGGATCCGGAAGCGAAAACAACTTTGTCTGACGAAGAAGTTATTTATGAAGAACAACAAGGGAAATTGTATTTCCTAAAATATAAAATTGAAGGAAGTGAAGACTTTTTGACAATTGCTACAACACGTCCAGAAACCATTTTTGGAGATACTGCGATTTGTATCAATCCTAATGACGAGCGTTTTGCTCATTTGAAAGGAAAAAAAGCCATCGTTCCCATTTGCGGAAGAATTATTCCTATTATCGAAGACGAGTATGTAGATATCGAATTTGGAACAGGTTGCCTAAAAGTAACGCCTGCTCACGATATGAATGACAAGGCTTTGGGTGAAAAACATAATTTGGAAATAGTAGACATCTTTAATGAAGATGCTACACTAAATAGTTTTGGATTGCATTACCAAGGAAAAGACCGTTTCGTGGTGCGTGATGAAGTTGCAAAAGAATTGGAATCGATTGGTGCTTTGGCTAAAACGGAAATTCACTTGAATAAAGTAGGAACTTCTGAAAGAACAAAAGCGGTGATCGAACCTCGTTTGTCAGACCAATGGTTCTTGAAAATGGAGGATTTAGTAAAACCAGCAATACAATCCGTTTTGGTAGATGGCGATATTAAATTGCATCCAGCACGTTTTAATAATACCTATGCGCATTGGTTGAATAATATTCGCGATTGGAATATTTCGCGCCAATTGTGGTGGGGACAACAAATTCCTGCTTATTTCTATGGCGACGGAAAAGAAGATTTTGTAGTGGCTGAATCTGTTGAAGAAGCTTTGGCTTTAGCCAAAGAAAAAACGGCTAATCATGAACTTCAAATTTCTGATCTTAGACAAGATGTAGATGCTTTAGATACTTGGTTTTCTTCTTGGCTATGGCCAATGTCTGTTTTTGGTGGAATTATGGATCCAGAAAGTAAAGATTTTAAATATTATTACCCAACAAATGACTTAGTGACTGGTCCAGATATTTTGTTTTTCTGGGTGGCTCGTATGATTATTGCAGGGTATGAATATACCGATAAAAAACCGTTTACAAATGTATATTTAACAGGTTTAGTTCGGGACAAACAAAGGCGTAAAATGTCTAAATCATTGGGGAATTCACCAGATCCATTAGATTTAATTGAGAAATTTGGTGCCGATGGCGTTCGTGTAGGGTTGCTTTTGAGTGCTTCTGCTGGAAACGATATTATGTTTGATGAAGAGTTGTGTAACCAAGGAAAAGCGTTTACCAATAAAATTTGGAATGCATTCAAATTAATTAAAGGTTGGGAAGTTTCAGATGCAATTCCGCAACCGGAATCTTCTAAAGTAGCAATAGAATGGTATGAAGCCAAATTGCAACAAACACTTTTAGAAATCGAAGACAATTTTGAAAAATACAGGATTTCTGATGCTTTAATGGCAATTTATAAATTGGTTTGGGATGATTTCTGTTCTTGGTTCCTAGAAATGATAAAACCAGCGTACCAGCAACCAATTGACAGCGTAACTTTTGCGAAAGCAATAGAAATGTTGGAAAACAACATGAAATTATTGCATCCGTTTATGCCTTTCTTGACAGAGGAAATTTGGCAAATTTTAGCTGAAAGAACGACTGAAGAAGCGTTAATTGTATCTACTTGGCCAGAAATGAAACCATTCAATGCGAATTTAATTTTAGATTTTGAAAATACTATTGAAGTAATTTCGGGTATTAGAACAATTCGTAAAGACAAGAATATTCCTTTCAAAGATGCAATTGAATTGAAAGTAATAAACAATGATAAGACTTCCACTTATTTTGATTCGGTTGTAACTAAATTAGGC
>CBDUEE010000237.1:0-4052 GCA_965366105.1 uncultured Flavobacterium sp.
CTATTATTTACGTTGGTTAACATTTTGCGCAAACCTAGTAGTGTCGAAGCATTTTTTGCAATTGTTTTTTTGTAATAATCGATGTCTATTTTTTGCTGTAATTTGGGATATACTTTACAGAAATTTTCTTTGTAAATGCGTTTGCTAAAATCCCATTCGCTATAGGTAAGATGAAAACCTTTAGCATCAACCTCGGCACTTTCAGAAATCGAGGTATTCTCTACAAAATCCGATTGATATACAGAATGTGCTGTGTCATCTACTCGAACAGTATATTTCATATTCAGTTCTTCCAAAGCTTCTTGGTGGTCTTCTAATTCATCTGAACCATCAAAATCACGCCAAGTTCCATTGAATTCCTCGGCAGTTTCTGCTTTTTCAAAATTGTGAAGTAAAACATAATCTTCCTGCTGTTTTTTATCTAATTCTACGGTTATTACTTCTTCTACAGCTTTAGACTTTAGAGTTGTTAGTGGTTTATTTTCCTCTGCTTTTTTTGTTTGATCAGAGAAATTTTCAAGGACGGAATCTGATTTCACCTCTTTTTCATTTTGCATCCATTTTCCATACAACCAAGAGTAATCGGGTGCTATTTTTTCAGTTGCTTTTTCTAAAAAATGTTGTTTTAATTGGGCATGAAATTTTTTGTCAATAGAAAATTCATCAAATAAGTTTACTAAAATCATTTCTGATGACTCGAATGCTTTTTTTTGTGAAAGTTCTAAAGACGGTTCTTTTTCTTCTGAATTCCAATTCAAATTCCAACGTTGTTGAATGCTTAAATATAAAATTCGGAAAAGGTAAAAAGTAAGATTGTCTTCTTTAGTGGGTAATTCGGCAAAAGAAATGGGAAGAAAAAAGTTGTTGTTTTTATAACCGCCTTCACGTTCAGCTGGAAAAATTTCAATTGGATTTCCAGTCAATGCTCTGGCCAAAATTGTCAATCGAGGCTTGATGGCATTAAGTGTGACTGTTCTGGCAAGAATTTCGGGACTTACTTTTTTACTTTTTTTCAAGTGTTTAAATAACTTCCCAACTATATATTCGTCTATTTCGAATCCCATTTTTTAAGTATTCAGTGTTGCGTATTCAGTGCTCGGTATCAGTATTCAGTTTTTAGTGATTTGTGTTCAGTTTATCTTTTTACTTCTAAATTTTAATTTATAGCCTTTAACTGAACACTATTTTTAGATCATCAAATCACACAAATCCTTCAATGCTTGAACCGTTTGTAAATCATCTGATAATGGTTCTACTACTGCAGCGTGAACTGATAAACGTTTTGGAAGGCCACTATGAATAATTTTGGCAGCATCAATTAAAAGTCGTGTTGAAACTGTTTCTGTTAGTCCTAATTCGGTTAAGTTTCTAATTTTATTGCCAATGGCAACTAATTTTTTAGCAGTATCTGGATCAATTTGGGTTTCATTAATCAATATTTCTATTTCAATTTTTGGTTCAGGATAATCAAAAGATACAGCAATAAATCGCTGGCGTGTAGAAGGTTTTAATTCTTTAAATCCACGTTGATATCCTGGATTAAACGAAGCTACCAACATAAAATCTTCGTGTGCTTTTACGGTTTCGCCTAGTTTGTCTATAAATAATTCCCTTCTATGATCTGTAAGAGAGTGAATCGCTACAATTACATCTGGTCGCGCTTCAGCAACCTCATCTAGATAAATAATAGCTCCTTCTTTTACAGCAGTGGTTAATGGACCATCAAGCCATACGGTTTCTGCTCCTTTGATAATGAATCGTCCGATCAAATCAGTAGAAGAAGTTTCCTCATGACAACTAATTGTTATGATTTTCTTCTCTAATTGATGCGCCATATATTCAACAAAGCGTGATTTTCCTGTTCCAGTAGGTCCTTTTAATAAAAAAGGAATTTTGTTTTGAAAAGCGTGGTTAAAGACATCAATTTCTTTACCAACGGCGTGATAATAAGGTGTATTTTCTAACATATTGTTTTAATTTTTAAAAAAAAAACCAGAACACAGTAACAATTGTTTTTTCGGAAATGCAATTCTAAAAAACGGGAGTTAAAGCATTCTGGAAATTTAATATTCAGCATTCAATCACAGCGTATAAATTTGAGATTCAAAATGAGCCTCTTTTCTATTTCTGATTTATAATTCGCTAATCGTTACTTTCATTTTCACCAATCAAAGCTTCATCTGAAGGTAATCCGTATTTAACGAAATCATAAATAAAGAGGCCAATTCCAACGGTAAACATAGTGGCACAAATCAGTAATACTACAAAGTGAATACTAATTTCGTTTTGTACATCCATAAAGTCCATTTTCATTTTACGTTCCATATAGACCTGCGCTACTCCAGCAACACCAAATGCTACTGTCATTCCTAGTATTCCGATATTGGATAGCCAAAAAGCTGCCATTCCTTGTGAACTTTCATAACGTTTACGTCCTGTCAAGTTAGGTAATGCATAACTAATCATTGCTAAAACAATCATTGCATACGCACCCCAAAAGGCGTAATGAGCATGCATAGCCGTAACCAAAGTACCGTGTGTGTACAAGTTTGTTTGTGGCAAAGTATGAGCAAAACCTAACAATCCTGCACCAACAAAAGATACAATAGCAGAACCAATAGTCCAGAATAAAGCGATTTTGTTCGGATGACTTTTTTCGCCTTTTCTATACATATTTACAGCGAATAATGCCATTGCTAAGAAAGCTAAAGGTTCTAGTGCAGAGAAAATTCCTCCAACAACCAACCAAATTTTATTTACTCCGATATAGTAGTAATGGTGTCCAGTTCCTAGAACTCCAGAAAGAAAAGTAAGACCAACAATTACGTATAACCATTTTTCGATAACTTCTCTATCTACTCCAGTTAATTTGATTAATAAGAACGAAAGAATACCTCCCATAATTAATTCCCAAACACCTTCAACCCACAAGTGAACTACCCACCAACGGAAGAATGAATCCATTACTTGACTATCAAACCAGATCATTCCAGGTATGTAAAGCAAAGCTGCAAATAACAATCCCATGGTAAGTATTAAAGCAGTAGTCGTTTGACGTTTTCCTTTGAATAAAGTTCCTAAAATTAAACCTAAGAAAAGCAAGACATTAACAACTACTAAATAGTCTAATTCTCTTGGAATCTCAAGAAATTTTCTTCCTTCCCAATGATTAAAGTGAAACCCAACGATAGCAACTACACCTACAATTGCTAAGGATATAAGCTGAACATAAGCCCATTTTACACTAATCAATTCACGTTGTGCTTCTTCGGGAATGATATAATAAGCGGCTCCCATGAAACCGGTTAATAACCAAACTACTAATAAATTAGTGTGTACAGCTCTTGCTGTGTTAAAAGGAATAATTTCATGTAGGCCTTGTATTCCTATTCGGTCAAAGCCCATGATAAAGCCGTAGATAATTTGCAGGGAGAACAAAAGCATGCACAAGGCAAAAAACCAATAGGCTACTTTTTGTGATTTATATTTCATACTATTTATATTTTAATTATTCTTCTTTAGCTAATGGCGATACTATTCTATCGAAACCATTTAAGTCTATTTTGCCAATCCACTCAAAATAAGCAACCATTGCATTTGCATCTGCTTCGCTCATCTTATAGGCTACCATTTTTCGGCCTTTTGGACTCCATGGAACTGGGGACATTAGAACTGCTTTGATATAGCCTTCACCTCTGCGTTCTAAGACTTTTGTAAGTTCTGGAGCGTAGTAACCGCCTTCACCCATAATACTATGGCAACCCATACAATTGTTTTGTTCCCAAATTTCTTTTCCTCTTACTACTTCTTTAGTAATCTTGCCGTAGTTTGTTTGATCGTTTCGGGGCATGAACGAATAAATGGTCAATCCTATAAAGATTAAAAAGGTGACCAGCGTTCCTCCCAAAAAAAATGCTCTTGCCTGTGATTTTGAAAGCATAATTATCAGTTTTTGTTAGTTAATAAAAAAAATGTTTTAGATAGAGGACAAAATTGTCTTTTATTTATCTTGTGCAAATTAATGGCATAAAATAAATTTAAAACATGATAAA
>CBDUEE010000238.1:0-4032 GCA_965366105.1 uncultured Flavobacterium sp.
CTCTAAAGGTCTGCAGGGAAAAAACATAAAAGTATTAGGCAATAAACCTTTAATTTCCTATTCTATTCAACAAGCGATTGAAAGTAATTGTTTTTCTGAAATTATTGTTTCGACAGATGATGAGCAAATTGCAATAATAGCAAGAAATTTTGGTGCAGAAGTCCCTTTTATTAGACCTTCGGAACTGGCGGAAGATGCTTCTTCTAGTATTTCGGTGGTACAACATGCAGTAGCTTTTTTAGAAGATAGAGGTGAATTTTTTGATGCCGTTTGTCTGTTGCAACCTACTTCTCCTTTTCGAGAAAAAGGATTTATAAGCAAGGCTATTTCGACTTTTATAAAAAATAAATCAGATTCTTTGATCAGTGTACTTCAAGTTCCAGACGAGTACAATCCACATTGGGTTTTTGAGCCAAATAAAAAGGGATTGTTAGCCATTGCTACTGGAGAAAAAGAAATTATTAAACGAAGACAGGAATTACCAAATTCTTTTTTTAGAGATGGATCGATTTATTTAACAAAAGTAGAAACCATCAAAAAAGGCTCTTTTTACGGTAATTCAATTAGTTATATCGAAAGCAATCCCGATTTATATGTCAATATAGATACTCTAGCGGATTGGGATAAAGCAGAAGGAAAACTACCAAATATCTTAAGACTTATATAATGTGTGGCATTGTAGGTATATTAGGTAAACATTTAGACAATAGCAATACTATTTATAAAATGCTCGAAGCACAAAAGCATCGAGGACCTGATGCTATGACTATTTGGAGCGATTCTAATATTGTATTAGGTCACAATAGATTGAGCATCATTGATCTGTCTGAAGCAGCAAATCAGCCTATGGTGAGTAATTGCGGACGGTTTACGATTGTATTTAATGGAGAGATTTATAATTATCTCGAAATAAAAGAGCAATTAAAAACGAACTATATTTTCCGAACTCAATCTGACACAGAGGTGCTTCTGGCAGCCTACATTCATTGGGGACTTGCTGCTTTGCAACAACTTAATGGCATGTTTAGTTTTGCTATTTGGGATGGTCTTGAACACAAAATAATAGCAGTTAGAGATCGTTTTGGAGTCAAACCTTTTTATTACACCTTTTTCGAAAATCAATTTTATTTCGAAACGGAAATAAAACCACTATTTGCTGAAGGAATTCCGAGAGTGGAAACCCAAAAAGTTTGGGCTAATTATTTTGTATACGGAATTTATGGATTCCCAAATGAACCTTTTTGGAAAAACATTCATCAAGTACCCGCAGGTCACTTTTTTGAAATGTCTTTTAATGAAAGTCTAAATCAGTCGAATATAAACATTCAAAAATGGTATGATTTCCCAACTCGGATTAAAAACACAATCACTTTACCGATATCAGAATTAAAAACAGAATACGAAGCATTGCTCAAAGACGCCATACAATTACGTTTTAGAGCAGATGTTCCTTTGGGAATGAATGTAAGTGGCGGATTAGACTCTTCAACATTAATTAGCTTGGTCCATAAAAATTTACCATCTCATCAACCAATTGAAGCGTTTACCTTTTATTCGGATAATGAAAAATACGATGAAATACCTTGGGTGGAAGCGTTAATCAAAACTACTCCCTACCCATTACACAAAGTGCTTTTGGATTACAAAGAAGTTCCAAAATTGATTGATGAGGTGAGCGCATTTCAGGATGAACCTTTTGGTGGATTCCCTACTTTGGCTTATAGCTTGTTGTTTGCAGAAGCTAGAAAAAAAGGGATTAAAGTAATTTTAGACGGTCAAGGTATGGATGAAGCTTGGGCGGGGTATGATTATTACCACAATAATAGTAATAGTGTAATTCAAGGATTACATTCAAGTCCAGTACGACCCGATGCATTGAAAGAAGATTTTAGAGCATTAGCTAAAAAAGAAGTTTACGAACGCCCTTTTGATAATGATTTGCAAAATCTACAATACCGAGATTTGTTTTACACTAAAATTCCCAGAGCATTACGCTTCAATGATAGAATCAGTATGATGCACAGCACCGAACTGCGAGAACCTTTTTTAGATCACCGTTTAGTAGAATTGGCTTTTGCACAAAGCGAAATTATGAAAATGCAAAACGGACAAACCAAATGGCTGTTGCGAGATTTGGTAAAAGAACAACTGGGTGATGCAATTGCTTTAGCTCCCAAAAGAGCCGTACAAACTCCACAAAGGGAATGGATTTCGGAAGAATTAAAAACTTATTTTGATGAAAAAATAAAACAATTTTCTAAGCTAGATTTTGTAGATGAGAAATTGGTAATCACTATTTGGGAAGAGTATTGCAAAGGAAATCAAGACAATAGTTTTTATATTTGGCAATGGGTAAATTATATAACCCTGTCAGAGTTCTAAACTCTGACAGGTTTAAAAATGATTAAAACTAAAAAGACTACCGTGGAAAACGAAAAATACCGAATACAACCTTTAGTAGCAGGAAATTATTACCACATTTATAATCGCGGTAATAACGGAATTGATGTTTTTTTTGAAGCTGGCAATTATGAATATTTTCTAAAACTATATCAACAATATATTTATCCAATTGCTGAGACATTTGCGTGGTGTTTGATGAAAAATCATTTCCATTTTTTAGTTTATATTCGTCCCGAAAGTGAGATTTTAACTAATGAACTTGAATATTCGACGGTAGAAACACCAAAAGTTTAGATACATCCAAACAATTCGGACATCTTTTTAATACTTATACGCAAGCTATTAATAAAAGATTTGCAAGAACAGGGAGTTTATTTGAAAGACCTTTTGAAAGGAAGCAAGTTACATCTGAAAAATATTTGAAGAATTTAATTTTCTATATTCATAATAATCCAGTTCATCATGGTTTTACCAAAAGATGTGAAGATTATCCATGGTCTTCGTATGGTACTATAATTTCGGATAAAAGGACTAAACTAATGAGAAATGATGTTATTGAGTTTTACGGTAATAAAAGTAATTTTCTAGACTATCATAGTAAGCAACAGGATTTAGGTGAGATTTCGGAATTTATGATAGATTAAAAAATGTTTTACTCCTTATATCTTTTCCTTTTTTTAACCCTGCCAGAGTTCTGAACTCTGACAGGGTTAAAAAATAACAGAAAAACGAATAAATAAATAAATAACAATGAAAAAGTTAGGAATAGTAATTACCGATGGTGTAGGATTTAGAAACTTTATTTTAAGTGATTTTCTGACTGAAGCAGAACAACACTTTGATGAGGTAGTTATTTTGTCATGCTTGCCAGCATCAGTTTATGAAGGATTCTTGCAAAAATCAAAAGTAATTGAACTGGATGTTTTTAAAGAAAAATTTCAAACCTGGTTTTTCAGGAAAGCCAAAGAGATTGCACATTTGCAATTGCATAAAAAAGGTAATTTTGGAATTACTGATAATTTAAAAGCAAACAAGTCTAAAATAAAAACACCTAGAGGCTTTGCTACTCGATTCATTTTTAAATGTACTTCAATATTTAATTCAGAAAATTGGATTCAACTCTATAATAAATTGCAACAATTATCTTTTAAAAATAATGCAATTGTAAAAGAGTATAAAATAATTTTAGATAAGGAACAATTTGATATTTTATTTTTCACCCATCAAAGGCCACCATTTATTGCACCTTTAGCATACCAAGCAGAGAAAATGAAATTAAAAACAGCCTCTTTTATTTTTAGCTGGGATAATATAGCTTCAAAGGGAAGAATGGCTGCTAATTTTGACTATTTTTTAGTTTGGAGCGATTTGATGAAAGCTGAACTACAGTATTTTTATAAAAAAGTTAACGCAAAAGATATTGAAGTAGTGGGAACACCACAATTTGAGCCTTATGTTTTGGAAAGGTACCAATCGACAAAAGAAGAGTTTTATTCTAAATTTGTTTTAAATCCAGTAAAAAAAACAATTTGTTTTAGTTGCGGTGATAGTTCAACGAGTAAAAATGATGAATTGTATATTGAAACTATTGCTACTGCTATTTTAGAGCAAAAGATACCAGATGTAAAT
>CBDUEE010000239.1:0-4008 GCA_965366105.1 uncultured Flavobacterium sp.
TAGTGGCTAAAATCACCACTGCAGATCAAAAAGCTGCTGTTGAATCGTACATTGAAAAAACATCAAAAAGATCTGAAAGAGAGCGTATGGCGGATGTTAAAACAATTTCAGGAGTTTTTACAGGAGCGTATGCAGAGCACCCGTTTACTAAAGAAGCAATTCCGGTTTGGATTGGGGATTATGTTTTAGCTGGCTACGGAACTGGAGCAGTGATGGCGGTTCCTTGCGGAGATGAAAGAGATTTTGCTTTTGCGAATTTCTTCAAAGGGCAAGAGGGAATGCAAGAAATCAAGAATATTTTTGATAAAGATATTACTGAGGCCGCTTTTGGTTCTAAGGATGGATTTCAATTAATAGATTCTGATTTTTTAAACGGATTAGGATATAAAGAAGGAACTTATAAGGCGATAGAAGCGCTAGAAAAATTAAAACAAGGAAAAGGAAAGACAAATTACCGTTTGCGTGATGCTGTTTTTTCTCGTCAAAGATATTGGGGAGAACCGTTTCCAGTTTATTATGTAAATGGCTTGCCGCAAATGATAGATGCGAAATATTTGCCTATTATTTTGCCAGAAGTAGAAAAGTATTTACCAACAGAAGATGGATTGCCACCTTTAGGTAATGCTTTAGTTTGGGCTTGGGATATCGAGAAAAATAAAGTAGTCAATACGGATTTAGTAAATAATACAACCATTTTTCCTCTAGAATTAAACACAATGCCGGGTTGGGCGGGAAGTTCGTTTTATTGGATGCGATATATGGATGCGCAAAATGAAAACGAATTTGCTAGCCAAGAAGCATTGGCTTATTGGGAAAGTGTAGATTTATATATTGGAGGAAACGAACACGCAACAGGACATTTATTGTATTCTCGTTTTTGGAACAAATTCTTAAAAGATAAAGGTTATGCACCAACCGAAGAACCGTTCAAAAAACTGATTAATCAGGGAATGATTTTGGGAATGAGTGCTTTTGTGTATCGATTGGAAGGAACTAATACCTATGTTTCTAAAAATAAGATAGAAGGTCAAAATGTGCAACCAATCCACGTTGATGTTTCTATGGTAAATGCTTCTGATGAATTGGACATTGAAAGATTCAAAGCTTGGAGAGAAGATTATGCAAATGCGGAGTTTATAACAGATGACAATGGAAAGTATATCGTTGGTCGCGAAGTAGAAAAAATGTCCAAATCAAAATATAACGTTGTTACGCCGGATGATATTTGTAACGAATACGGAGCCGATACGTTGCGTTTGTACGAAATGTTTCTGGGTCCTTTGGAGCAAGCTAAACCTTGGAATACGGCAGGGATTTCAGGAGTTTTTGGTTTCCTTAAAAAACTATGCCGTTTGTACTTTGATGATAACGGTATGATTGTTACAGACGAAGCACCATCAAAAGAGAACTTAAAGTCATTACACAAAACCATCAAAAAAGTAGCAGAAGACATTGAGAACTTCTCTTTCAATACTTCGGTGTCGCAGTTTATGATTTGTGTGAATGAATTATCAACTCAAAATTGTCATTCTCGTGCAATTTTAGAGCCTTTAGCTATTGTAATTTCGCCTTATGCGCCACACATTGCTGAGGAGTTGTGGTCGTTGTTGGGTCACGAAGGTTCTATTGCAACAGTTGCTTTTCCAGTTTTCGAACCAGCACACTTAATAGAAAGCGAAAAAGAATATCCAGTTTCTTTCAATGGTAAAATGCGTTTTACCATCAAATTGCCTTTGGATTTAACCGCAGCACAAATTGAGGAAATCGTAATGAAAGATGAAAGAACGATAAAACAATTAGAAGGTAAAACGCCAAATAAAGTAATTATCATCCCAGGTAAAATCATTAATTTGGTAGGGTAGAAAAATAATCAATTTCAAATAAAAAATTCTAAATTCCAATTACTGGGATTTGGAATTTTTTCGTTTAGAATTTAATTCTAACAAATGTCAATTTGGCATTTTTAAAATTTGGTTCGCAATTTGATGCTTCATTCGTATCTATAAAAATTAAAAGACAGAAATATGGGAATGGGATATTTGATTCTTGCTGGAGCAATTATGCTTTTCAGCTGGTTAGTGAGTTCGAGACTAAAAAGCAAATTTGAGTTTTATTCTAAATTACAGTTGCAAAACGGAATGTCTGGTGCTGAGATTGCCGAGAAAATGCTTGCTGATAATGGGATTCGTGATGTAAGAGTGATCTCTACTCCAGGTCGTTTGACGGATCATTATAATCCTGTTGATAAAACTGTAAATTTGAGTGAAGCGGTTTACAATCAACGAAATGCAGCTGCTGCTGCAGTTGCAGCACACGAATGTGGCCATGCTGTACAACATGCTGTGGGTTATCAATGGCTGACCATGCGTTCTAAGTTAGTGCCAGTTGTGAATGTAGCTTCAAGCTATATGCAATGGATTTTACTTGCTGGAATTTTGATGATGAAAACTTTTCCACAACTATTGTTAGTAGGAATTATAATTTTTGCAGCAACCACTTTGTTTTCTATTGTTACTTTACCAGTTGAATATGATGCAAGTAATCGTGCTTTGGCTTGGTTAGAGAACAAAAGAATGCTTACGCAACAAGAACAAGCTGGCGCTAAGGATTCGTTAAAGTGGGCTGCTAGAACCTATGTTGTGGCTGCTTTAGGATCTATTGCAACGCTATTATATTATGTTTCGATATATATGGGAGGCAGTAGAAGAGATTAATTAGGCAATTCTTACTGATTATATAGAAGCCGTCTCGTTTTATAAATGAGTCGGCTTTTTAAGTTCTGTCATTTTCTAATTTATATATTTTCTAATTAAAGTTGAATCTGTCTGTCAATTTGCTGGTCTAAGGAAATGAAAGTCTCCGTTCTAGAAACTCCTTCTATTGCTTGGATTTTGGTATTGAGTAAGTGCATTAAATGCTCATTGTCTCTACAAATAATTTTTATTAGAATAGACCAGTTTCCTGTAGTATAGTGACATTCTAATACTTCGGGAATTTTCTTTAAATCTCTTACAGCTTCGGGATTACGAGCCGCTTTGTCTAAGTAGATCCCAACAAAAGCCATCGTGTTGTATCCTAAAATTTTATTGTTGACGGTGAATTTAGAACCTGAAATTACGCCAGATTGCTCTAGTTTTCTCAAGCGTTGGGGCGTCGCAGCTCCCGAAATACCTCTTTTATTGCCAATTTGAAGAATTGGTTTTCGAGCATCATCCATTAAATCACGTAAAATTTCTTTGTCGATACCGTCGATTTCTACTATTAGAGAATTAATTTTCATAATTTTTTATTTGGAACCAAAAGGGAGATTTTAGTTATAATTTCAAATCAAATTTAATTAAAAATCTATCATTAGTGACTATTTTATAATTTTTTCTTATTTTTTAAAATAAAAAAAGCCATTCAGATTGTGAATGGCTTTTAAGATTGTATCAAAAAAAGTAATTTTTTATTTTCCTTTATTCGCTTCAATTATATATTTTTCCAATGCCATAGTCATTGAAGGTGTTGCTGGTGTTGGGGCTAGAATATCAACTCTTAAACCGTGATCCATAGCTTCTTTTTGAGTAGTACTCCCGAAAACTGCAATTCGAGTGTCCTTTTGTTCGAATTCTGGAAAATTCATAAACAATGACTTTATTCCTGTTGGACTAAAGAAAGCTAAAACATCATAATATACATCTGCTAGGTCGGATAAATCACTCATTACTGTTTTGTAAAAAACAGCTGGAGTCCAATCTACTTTTAATGCATTTAGTGTCACTGTCGCATCAGCATTTAGTTGGTCTGAAGCTGGTAGCAAGAATTTTTCGTCTTTGTATTTTTTTATCAGTGGTGATAAATCAGCAAAATCTTTTGGTCCTACATAGATTTTACGTTTTCTGTACACTACATACTTTTGCAAATAGAAAGCAATAGCTTCTGATTGGCAGAAATATTTTAAGCCTTCTGGGACTTTAAAGCGCATTTCATCAGCTACTCTAAAAAAGTGATCAACAGCATTTTTAC
>CBDUEE010000240.1:0-4008 GCA_965366105.1 uncultured Flavobacterium sp.
CAAAACGTAATGCAAATAATTGAGCGTCATTTAGTTTATATTCAAATTCCTCAAACCTTTTGCCTGTCGTAGCGAGATATCGGTATCGCAATTCCAGACGTACGATTCGGTTTTGTAATGTTAAAGCATAATGCTGACGCAACATGAAAGCGAGACAGAAAAGCACAACAAAAATGGCGCTTATAAAACTCCAAACTAATACCTCTTTAGTAGTAAAAGCAAAGTAAATGCTGAATGATAGAAATGTCATTATGATAGGATAATAGACAAAATGATGTGGTGGATAAAAGCGAATATGATTTTTATAAGATTGTGTTTTCATGTTTTTTATTTTTTTAAAGATACTCAAAACAATATATCTTAAATGCTATCATAATAAAAAATACTTCCAATATTAATTTTTTCTGGAGTACAATGGTTTATTATTGTTTAATACAGAAAGCTTTTTTATAATATGCTAATATTTAAAAAACATCAAAATCTATATTTTTCTGTTATTCTAGATTATTTTTTAAATTCTGGTGTTGAACTGTTTTAAAAACTAAAAAAAATAATTTTATTTATTTCCCAATTACGCATTGTCATTTTTTTTTATTTTACCTTGGCCCGTTGGCAGTCTAAGCAGTCAATGAAAATTGACATGGAAAATAATTTCGAGACTTTGATTGCTACTTATATTGAAAATAAAGTTGGTATATCTGAGCATTTTTTGAGTACAGAATTAGCCAATAATTTAAAATTAAATTTAATTTCTTTAAATAACAAAAGTTTATTAAAAGACGCAGGAATAGGTAATTTAGAGAAGGTTTCTTATGATGGAGCAATCCGAAGTGATTCTATTTATTGGCTTGACAAAAAACACAATAACGCATTTGAAAATGAATTCTTTGCTCAAATAGAAGAATTTATAGTTTACTTAAATCAAAGCTGTTACGCGGGAATTACCAGTTATGAATTTCATTATTCTTTATATGAATCAGGAGATTTCTATCTTAAACATTTAGATCAATTCAAAAATAATCCTAGCCGAAAATACTCAATGATTAGTTATTTGAATGCTAATTGGCAAGAAAGTGACGGTGGTGAACTATTAATTCATCAGTTAAATAACAATCAAAAAATAGCGCCTACTCAGGGTAAAACTGTCTTTTTTAAAAGTGATGAATTAGTTCATGAAGTTTTGGTTACGCAAAATACCAGAATGAGTATTACGGGTTGGTTAAAGAGTGATTAATTTGTTAGGTTTCAAAAAAATATCTTGATTTGTAACACTTTTATTAGGGAAGTATATCTAGAAATTTTGTTTTATTTCATTCCTGAAAAATTAAACTCATCTGCTGAATAACATTTTAAAAGATCAAATAAATAGTAATTCTTTGAACAGTATTAAACACTTTAATTTCCTTTTAAGCGAGTAATTATTTTTTGAAGCAGTCGTTTTCCTTCTCTTTTACTTTTTGGAACTTCAATAGCTTTCAGCCCGTTGTTTTTTTCAATAAATTGATAACTAAAAGCAAACTGAGGATTTGTTGGATTGTCATTCAAAAGTCCAAATCGTAAATCGTTAAAATATAAGTTTTCGCCTTTTTGAGAGATGATATACCAACCTTCGCTGGCTTTCTTTAGTTTTTCAAAATCAGAATTTCCTAACAACTTTGATTCTAAAGCCATGTTCTTGTTGTAGGTTACAAAAGTAATTGGTTGGGTGTCAAATAGTGAATAATCGCTCAACAAATAATTGTATTTAGTAGCTACGTTGGCATTCCATAAAATTAAGTTGAAAGCAGTTGGTTTTACGATAATTTCTAAATATGGAATTCCTTGTTTAGCTAATGCTTTTTCAAAATGAGACAACGCATATAATTTTATAAAGCACGATAAAAGTAAGTAAGAACTGCTAATCATTAATCCTCTAAAGATGTATTTGCTGCGAAGAAAAGTGTTGTTAGTTTTCCAGACCATAAACAACGCAATTAAAAGCGGAATCGTGTATAAAGGATCGATTACAAAAATAGTTTTTAGAGCAAACCGATTTTCTAAAGGCCATAAAATTTGTGTTCCCCAAGAAGTAAACATGTCTAATAGTACATGTGTAAACAAACCCCAAAAAGCCATATTTGTTGCAGCAATAAAGTTGATTTTATCTTTTTCAATCTTTGAGATAATCCAACCAAAAAGTGGACTAACTAACAAAAAAAGAAAAATTGAATGACTTATTCCGCGATGAATAAGTACTGCATCTACAGGATCTAAGAACATTCCCACTACAACATCTAGATCAGGAAGTGTACCTAAAATTGCACCATACAAAAAGGTTTTATTTTTTAGTTTTTTGCCAGCACATACTTCGGCGACTGCAATTCCTAAAGCAATTTGAGTAAAAGAATCCATAATGTAAAAGTAACTGAAATCAATTAAATTCCCAATTGAAGTATTATAAATTGTAAATTAAGTTTTTATTTTTTAATCACAAATTAAAAGAATTTAAATCTCTGGAAATCAAGGAAATTTGTTGCGAGATTTTAATCTCTTTTACTCGAAATTTAAGAATTAAACTGTGTATTAGTTTAATTTTAGAAAAGAACTCTTCATCAAACAATAAACAGTAATTTTGGGCTTTAAATTTATTTTATGCTTTTTCTTATTTTAAGTATTATCTGTAGTGTTACCGTAGGTGTAATTTTTAAAATTTCTCGCAAATACAATGTAAATAATTCACAAATAGTTGCTGCAAATTATCTATTTGCCTTGATGCTCTGTTATTTCTTCTTTAGTCCTGATTTTACTGGATTAAACAGCGAATCACCATGGAGTTTGTATGTGGTTATTGGTTTGTTATTGCCTTCTGTATTTCTATTTTTGGCTGCTTCCATAAAACATATGGGAATTGTAAAAACCGATGCTGCACAACGTCTTTCACTTTTTATACCTATTCTAGCAGCTTGGTTTATCTTTAAAGAAGAATTTAATACATTGAAGGTTATTGCGCTTCTAGTTGGTTTACCAGCAGTGCTATTTATTTTGTCAAAACCTTCTGAAAACACTAAAAATAAATGGGTTTATCCTGCAGTAGTTTTAGTTGGTTTTGGAGTTATTGATATTCTTTTTAAACAAATTGCACTTTACACTACCTTGCCTTACACTACTTCATTATTTGTAGTTTTTAGTGTCGCTATGATAACTATGTTTGCTGTAGTTTTTTATGAACTTATCGTCAAAAGGACTCATTTTGATCTAAAAAATCTTGCTTTTGGTGGCTTAGTTGGCGTTTTTAATTATGGAAATATTCTTTTTTATCTAAAAGCGCACCAAGCATTTGTTGAAAATCCTTCGACTGTTTTTGCAGGGATGAATATGGGTGTCATTATTCTAGGAAGTAGTATTGGTATTTTTGTTTTTAAAGAAAAATTGACTAAAATAAATTATTTAGGTCTTTTTCTATCTTTAATAGCAATTGTTTTATTATTTCTATCGCAAATGAAATCGTAATTTTTAGATTTTTAATTTTTCTAATTCTAGGTAAATATGATCCATTTCTTTTTTCAACTCAATTATTTCGTTGTTTAAAGTATCAATTTCCTGCTGACTTGTAGCAATGTCTTGCTCACGTTCGCTAGCTGATCTTAAAAACTGAAAATCTTGTGCTTTTGTCAGTTTACTTTTTGCTTGATCTAAAGCACTTACAGTAACAAATAGTTTCTCTTGAAGCTCAACGAGTCTGCTGTTAAGTTTTATTTTTCTTTCTTTTAAAACTCTTTCAAACTCTAGTTTTTCTTGCTCAATAATTTGATTTTTTTGCTCTTGAATTCTTTTTTCTTGTAATTGAAATTGAAGATTGTCTTTTTCTGTAATACTGTTTTTTTGTTCTAATTCAGCACTTCTTTTATTTTCAAAAAAAGTAAATACTGATGTTGTAATAACGAGTGCTAAAAGTCCAACTAGAAGATAAAAAAGTTTTTTATCGATCCCTGTTATTTTAGTGTTTGTTTCTTCTTCTTCTTCTTCTTC
>CBDUEE010000241.1:0-4004 GCA_965366105.1 uncultured Flavobacterium sp.
TTTGAAAACATATTTTTATATTTAATAATTACAAAGATACTTTTTATACTTTTATAGAATAACAAAAACTGTAGAAGTTTAACACCAAAATTAAAATCATGCAAATTCATATTTTGTCAGAAAACAATAGTGTTCTGAATCATTTTTTAGGCCAAATTAGAAACGTAAATGTTCATACTGACAGTATGCGTTTTCGAAGAAATATTGAAAGAATAGGTGAAATAATGGCGTATGAATTGAGTAAAGAGTTGCAATATAAAAACATTGCCATTCAAACGCCTCTTGGTGTAAAAAAAACTACTGAAATTAATGATCAATTAGTTCTATGTTCCATTCTACGAGCTGGTTTTCCTTTACATCAAGGTTTTCTAAATTATTTTGACAGTGCCGAAAATGGCTTTGTATCAGCCTTTAGACATCATCCAAACAATGATGAATATTTTGAAATTAAGGTCGAATATCAAGCTGTTGCTGATATTAATAATAAAAATCTATTGCTTCTTGATCCTATGCTTGCTACGGGTCAATCAATAGTTGCTGTTTTCAATCGATTAATGGAAAGAGGAAACCCTAAAGAAATTCATGTAGCAGTAGTAATTGCTACTCCAGAAGGAATTGCTCATCTTGAAAAACATTTACCTGAAAATTGTCATCTTTGGATAGCAACTTTAGACGAAAGTCTTGATGACAAAAACTACATTGTCCCTGGACTAGGCGACGCAGGTGATTTAGCCTACGGACAAAAATTATAATTGGGTAAAAAAAGTAAACATACTACAAGCAATTAGTACATAAAGCACTATTTCCTGGTTTAATCTAAGTTGTGGCATTTCTATGTGACTTGAAGCCATTATTGCCAAAGGTCCAAAGGTAAAAATCAGTAAATCATTACTTTTATCAGCAGAAACCAGGAAGATTATTACTCCAATAAAAAAAGAAGCTATAATTTTTTTGAATGAAGTATGCGAAATTTGAGGTCTGCTTGATAAGGTAATAAACATAGAAACTAGAAAAAACAGAGCTATTGTGGCATAAATTGAAAAGGCTCCATTTTGATAACTATTAGTAAAATAATTAATCTCAAAATTAGTATGCATACTTTTTATAAAGTAATCGAATCCGTTTAAATTAAAAAGTGTAATATAAATCAAGTATAAAACTGCAACAATAAAAAAAGCAATAAATGGCAATATCCAGTTTCTATAATCCCTGTAAACATGGAAGATTATTGATATAAAGACTAATACAATAAAGAGTATACTCCAAAAATAAAACAATGTTGCCAGAAAAATCCAAAAAGAAGCATCAAATATTTTTTCTTTAGAAGCTTTTAAAGATTGTAACGAAAACAATCTTCGAAGTGCCAATAGAATAAAAAAATTGGAAACAATTAAGTTTGTATTGTTTAATACAGAAGGAAAAAAAAGCAAGAATAAAAAGTAAAAAAAAATCGAAAATGTACTGTCTTTATTCATTCCGTTTCTCTTAGCAATAAAATTTGCAATAAAAACAGAAGCTAATAAAAGACAAAACAATCCTCCTTTTGACACTATTGAAAAGAAGCGATTTGTCCAGGAAAAATCTTGAAATTGAAATATTAAAAAGAAGAAAAGCATCAAAATCCCAACAAACAAAAAATTTAATGGTGTAGATTTTCTAAAAACACTTGTTATCATAAGGATATTTTATACTTTTGTGACTGTAAATATAATACTTGATTTAAAAATCAAACCCTGCAAGTTCAAAAAGATTCTTTAAAATAAGAATTTTTACTAGGCAGAATCAAAAAGAAACAACTACTAAAATTAATTTTATACATTATGAAAGCATTTTTCGAAGCAATACAATACTTATTTGTGGACATTTTATTTGCTCCACTTGACTTTATTCGCTCATTAGAGTTATCATCTTGGTTCGCTGCAAATACAATCAACTGGATTTTCATGATCGTTTGTGCCTCTGCAATGGTATACTGGATCAAACAATTGAAATTGCACAAAGACAATAACGAAGACGACCAAGATACAACGGCACATTCCTTTTTTAAATAAAATTTAAAAAATAAAAAAGACATTGGAAACTATTTTAAGTCGTTTCCAATGTCTTTTCTAAAATACATCTTATCAAAATTTAGTTTATCTATATTTTGGTAAGATTTTTTTATGGCCTCTTCAAAATTATTTCCGTACGAAGTTATGGCTAAAACTCTTCCTCCATTAGAAACAACATTTCCGTTATCTAGTTTTGTTCCTGCATGAAAAACTATCGAATCCTCAATAGTTTCTAATCCCGAAATCAGTTTCCCTTTTTCAAAATCTTCAGGATAACCTCCAGAAACTAACATGATTGTTGTAGCACTTCTTTCGTCAATTTCTAAAGTCATCTCCTCTAGTTTTTCATTGGCAACGGCCAAAAACAACTCCACTAAATCCGTTTTCAATCTAGGAATCACCACTTCGGTTTCGGGATCACCCATTCTTACGTTATATTCAATAACGATAGGCTCATTATTCACATTGATCAATCCGATAAAAACAAAACCTTTGTACGGAATTCCATCTTTTTGAAAACCATCAATCGTAGGTTTTACGATGCGTGTTTCTATTTTCTCCATCAAAACAGCATCAACATAAGGAACTGGAGAAACTGCTCCCATTCCGCCAGTATTCAATCCTGTGTCACCTTCGCCAATGCGTTTGTAATCTTTAGCCGTGGGTAGGATTTTATAATTTTTTCCGTCTGTCAAAACGAAACAACTTAATTCTATACCATCAAGAAATTCTTCGATTACCACTTTAGAACTCGCGGCTCCAAATTTTTGATGCACTAACATGTTTCTTAATTCTTCTTTGGCTTCTGCCAAATCTTGAATAATCAAAACTCCTTTACCTGCTGCTAGTCCATCTGCTTTTAAAACATACGGAGGTTGCAATGTTTCCAGAAATTTACATCCATTTTCTACCGTTTCGGCAGTAAAACTGTCATAAGCTGCCGTTGGGATTTTATGTCTGATCAAAAATTCTTTTGCAAATTCTTTACTTCCTTCTAGTTGCGCACCTAATTTTGATGGTCCAATAACTGGAATATGTTTTAAATCAGCGTCATTTAAAAAGAAATCATAAATTCCTTTTACTAATGGATCTTCTGGACCAACAACTACCATTGTTACTTTTTCTTGAATAACAAATGTTTTTATAGCGTCAAAATCGGTGGGACTCATAGCAACATTAGTCGCTATTGTTGCAGTACCAGCATTTCCTGGTGCTACAAAAAGTGTATCACAAAGAGGACTTTGAATCATTTTCCATGCAAAAGCATGCTCTCTTCCTCCAGAACCCAGTAGTAAAATATTCATGTTGTAGATAGTTAGTTGTAAGCCGCAAAAATAATTGCTTTTGCACGTAAAAAATAATTAATTCCTAAAAACTTGTTGGTAATTGTCCAATAGTTGTTGGTAAATATTATTTTTGGTGAAATAACAGCTTGCAATGTTTCCACTATTCGACTTAACCTTACAATTAAATGGTTTTCCAATGAAGGAAGCCAAAGCCGAGTTGCGTAAAATTGTAGCATTATCTGATGCTGCTCATGAAAAATTTATAGAAAATAAAAAACGAGAAATTGTAGCTTTTCATTTAGAAAATAATGCCTTTTATCAGGAACTCGTTGGTTCTAAAACTTTTAATAATTGGAATGATTTACCCATTTTGAATAAAAGAAATTTACAAAAATCATTGTTAGATAGGCTTTCAAAAGGTTATTCTTCAAAAAACAGTTACATCAACAAAACATCCGGTTCGAGCGGCAATCCTTTTATTTTTGCAAAAGACAAATACAGTCACGCTTTGACTTGGGCTTCAAATATGTATCGTTTTGGTTGGTACGGAATCAATTTTAACAATTCGTATCAAGCTCGATTTTACGGAATTCCATTAGATTTTATTGGAAACAAAAAAGAACGCATTAAAGATTTTTTAGTTCATCGCTTTCGGTTCTCTATTTTT
>CBDUEE010000242.1:0-3905 GCA_965366105.1 uncultured Flavobacterium sp.
ACTCTTTTGCGTGCGAAACTACATTCTTAAATAAATCTTCTTGTTTTGCCATAGTACTGCAAAAATATAAAAAGTACACTACTAAAAAAAGGAATTAGTTGAACATTGAACCACTGATTTGTTTATTTTTACAATTAAATCTCTGATTATATGTTTAAAAGCATCATTAATCTCTTTTTTCCAAAAGTGTGTTCGGGTTGTAACGCTATTTTGATCAGCAATGAAATTGTAATTTGCACTAGTTGCAGACACAATCTTCCTTTGACAAACCACCATTTGAATCCCGAAAACGATGCTTTCAAGAAGTTTTATGGCAGGATTCCAGTTAATTATACTTCTACACTCTTATATTTTCATAAAAAAG
The DNA here is from genome assembly GCA_965366105.1 of uncultured Flavobacterium sp. Lineage (GTDB taxonomy): Bacteria > Bacteroidota > Bacteroidia > Flavobacteriales > Flavobacteriaceae > Flavobacterium. Next base: position 365 of record CBDUEE010000242.1, read on the forward strand.
GTATCGTACAACAACTCATTCATAATTTAAAATACAAAGGCCATGAGGAAATAGGAACTATCCTTGGCGAATGGTACGCTGAAGATTTAAAAGACATAAAATCCTTAGCAACAGTAGATGTTATTATTCCAGTTCCTTTGCATCGAAAAAAACTAAAAGAAAGAGGTTACAATCAAGTAACTACTTTTGGAAAGGCACTTTCTTTTAGTTTAAACCGAAATTACGAAGAGCATATATTATTTAGAAATACGTATTCTAAAACACAATCTAAGAAAACACTTTTAGGCAGAACAGAGGGAATAGAAACTGTTTTTGATGTCTCATTTTCAGCAAAAGATCACAACAAACACTTCCTATTGATTGATGATGTATTAACCACAGGCTCTACTCTCGAGGCCTGTTCTAGAGCCTTACTAAAAATTCCGGGTGCTAAAATTAGTATTGTTTGTATGGCAATGGCTCATTCCTAGTTTTAATTATTTACTGATTTATATAAGTGTTAAAATAGCCACATTCGGCTATCACATCTTGATAATATTTGGTGTTAGAATAGTTGTTTTTTAAATTTTGAAATCCATTCCATGCTAAAAAATTAATTCCATCGTCTTTGATATCCCACCAATTATTAGCTGTGTAATATTTGTTATTATAAAATTCGTTGCGCTCACATTTGGCTAATAAGTAAAAACATTTAGCTTTTTGCTCGTCATTTTTAGCAGCTTGTAATGCTTTTTGATAATACATTTTTGCCAGCGAGCAATCTGTAATTATTTGTTTTATTTTATCTTTAAATTCATAAGGACTCGAACCATAACCTAGAATGCTACCTTCGTAAAATATTCTAGCGTTTCCAAAATGAGTAATATTATAAAAGGCGTTCCCTAATAATAAGGCGTTTTCATACACCTCTTCTTTCTTCTCTATTTTGTCCTGCATAAGTTGCATTGCGGTAAGAAACTCTATTTGATTGTATTTCTTTTTTTGACGCTCTACATGTTCACAATCGTGACAATCCTTAATTTTTCCGTTGAAAGGATTGCCATAAAAAACTAAATATTGCAAGTCTCCCGCTTCCTTCATAAAACCAATCGCTTCGGGAATTTTATTATTAAAAGTGGCCGTAACTGCCTGGTATTTATTAATTTTAGATAAATTTAAATCGTAAATTTTCTCTGCTATAGTTTCAATGGCAATCTTATTTCCTTTAGACAAAAAGGACTTCATTTCCTCAATATTTTTTTCATTATCATAAAAATCGGCTTCTTTAGAAAACAACTCTGACATAACTTTGTTTTTCTGCGCTTTATACAAAGCAGCAATATAACTCTTACTCCAAACAGTTGCATTTTCGTAACGAAAATTCTCTAAATTCAGTTTAGGCAATTCAAAATACAACCAATTCAAATCGGAAATAATTATTTTTTCTGAGGCTGCATTAATCTTATCCATTTTACTCAAATTATTCACGAATCGAAGCAATCGCAATATTCCATAAATAAGGTTTTAGAGTTGCATCGGTAGCAGCAATAGTTGTCACTAGATTTAGTGCCGTTTTATTGATACTATCTTTAACAATTTGCTTGTTTTGAGAAACTGTTCTGTCTTTGAATGACTTGTCAATTTTGTTTTCTTGATTGTTTATCAATCGAGTCAATAAATACTCAAGATGTTCACTTTTGGGATTTAAATCAACTATATTTTGAATGGCTTTTATTTCGTCTCCATAATATCCTTGTACCGCCCATAGCGCCACTTTTTCGTCATTATTCTTAGCCATTGCTAAAGATTGATTCCAATCCTTTTGATCATAAGGATGAAAACTATATGCAGCAACTACTCGTAATCGTGGACATTTATCAAAAACTTGGGCATATTGATAATTCGATTTGGCGTAATTATGATTTCTATATTCTAATCCTGCCAAATAAGAAAGTGCTCTATAATACAGCGTGTTTTTAGGAACGGTGCTTTCTGTTTTCTGAAAAAAAGAATCAGTAATTTGCTTATTGTTACTGTAAAAATTTGCTTTAATTGTTAGCAACCAATACCTATTTTTTAAAAAGGGATCTTTAGTTTCATTGTACAAACGCTCAATATTCTTCACACGTCTTGCGTCATTATAAAACACTACTTTTTGAGGTTCATAACTCCAATAATCCTTATTTATAGATACGGTTTCTATAGCTTGGGCATTGTAGAGAAACTCCATAAAATTATAAATCTTTTTATCTTTTAAATTGATTAATTTAGACCATTTTGTGACGCTGGCATTCGATTTTTTTGTGCTTAAAAACGAATAAATATTGGCTACAGTTGTTGCGCTCGAATCTACCAAAAAGAATTTAACTTCTTTTTCGGATAGACTTCCTTTTAGATAAGCGCTCCAATCACTAACGATGTCATCGTTAAATCTGGTGTTGTGTTCTTGATCGAAACCAATACCATAAAACACATCAGAGGATAAAAAAAGTGGTGAATAGGATTTATCTACAAATGTCTCTGGAGTAAAATTAGAATCAAAAGCCCAACCCCAATCTCCATTATCACTGCAGGCATAAATAATCGAATATACAAATAAGCCAATCGCACTAAAAACGAGTAATAACTTGCTGGAAGATATCTTTTTCATAATTTTTTATATTAATTTCATCTAAATCGTAAAATATAATTTCTTTAGGTATTTGTTTTAAATTAGAATTTAAATCCTTTGCCATTTCTAACAAATTTTCCTGAGAAATTGACTCTAATTTTAGCACATCATTCTCTTTGTAAAATATACCTTTTTTATAATTAGACTGTTTTACTTTAAAATAGTTTTTATTTTTAAAATCAAAATTTGGATCCTTTTTAAAGTTCGAAACATCAATTTTATTTCGCAATCCAATGACACGATGATCGCGAATATGCACTGCCCAAGAATAAATTGGTAGAGCAACATCTATTTCTAAAGGATACTTTTTTAAACTTTCAAGATACTTATTCGCGATACTCCTATCATAAATAGAATTTAAAGAATCTGGCGCGATCACTCCCATGTTATAGTACATTAAAATTCCTTTATCTACATTAGGAATTTTAGTTTTTGCAAAATATTTTATTTGATGCAAACGTATTGTTGCTGAAAGCGTTTTACCAGAAATAGCTTTAAAATGCTCTATAAAACTTAAATAAGTATCTCGGCTTTTCAGCGTCCAATCACAATCGATTTGAATTTCTTGAATCTTAATTTGATTTTTAATATTTATCTGATTAACAAAGTCATATGTTTTTTGAGCTAAAACTTTAACGTCAAGTTGATCATTAAGCATCACTTTATTTTTAATGTAAACAACCGGAACGATCTCAAAACGGTTTGTTACTGTTTCAAAACGAACAGCCGTAACAGGAAAAGGCTGTCGTTTATTATCTAAATCGATGTCAAAATAACGAACATATATTTTTTTTACATGATTATCACTTAAGCATTGCTATGCTATTTTAGGCAATTTGAAAATCGTTTTCCAATAAAAAAAAGCAGCGGAAGGCACCTCTCTTCTGGTGC